>DASXJM010000705.1:0-1684 GCA_036497405.1 Streptosporangiaceae bacterium
CCAACGTCGGGGTCCGGGGCGGCATGGCTTCGGTCCGGCCCTACGTGGACCAGCTGCTGCCCGAGGTCCTGGACAAGACCATCGAGCCGGGCCGGGTGTTCGACGTGGAACTGCCCCTGGACCAGGTCCAGGAGGCCTACGCGGCCATGGACGAGCGCCGCGCCATCAAGGTGCTGCTCCGGCCGTAGCGGTCCCGGCCGCCTACGGGGCCTCAGCCCCGGCCCGGGGTGGTTCCTCGCTGAAGTCGGGGTGGGCGGTGATGGCGCTGGTCAGGCCCTCGTGGGCGCCGGCCGCGTTGCGGGCGGCGCGGGGCAGCATGGTGGCCTCGTAGGCGGCCAGGGCCTCGGCGGTGGCGCCATGGGCGACGATGGCCTGGGCCAGGTCGGCGCCGTCGAGCATGGCGGTGTTGGCCCCGAGACCGGAGAACGGTGACATCAGGTGGGCGGCGTCACCGAGCAGGGTGACGCCGGCCCGGGTGTTCCACAGGTGCGGCACCGGCAGGGCGTAGATGGGGCGGACGATGAACCGGTCGTCGCACTCTTCGAGCAGGTGACGCAGCCCGGGGTCCCAGCCGTCGAACCGGCTCAGCAGGTGGGCCCGGACGGCGGCCGGGTCAGCCAGGTCGAGCCGGTCCCGGTCGGCCCAGTCCAGGTCGTCGCGCAGGGCCACGTAGGCGCGGATGCGGTCGCGGGCCTGCCGCTGGGCGATGATCCCGCGATTGTTCCCCAGCGCGAACATGCCGCCCCGGCCGACCAGCTTGGCCACTGCGGGGTGCCGCTGGTCGACGTCGCCGAAGCTGATCTCCACGAACACCACACCCTCGTAGTGCGGCTGGTGCGGGGAGACCAGCGGCCGGACCCGGGACCAGGCCCCGTCCGCCCCGACCAGCAGGCTGGTCTCGGTGCTGCCGCCGTCCCCGAACACCACCCGGTGGCGGCCCCGGCCCAGCGGGACGGCCTCGGTCACCGCGGCGCCCCAGCGGATGGTGCCCGGCTCGACGCTGGCCAGCAGCAGCGCGCGCAGGTCGGCCCGGTCCATCTCGGGGGCGTCGCGGTCGTCGTCGGCGGCGATGTGCCGCAGGTGCACGGTGCCGTGCTGGTCGAGGATCTGCATGTCCTGACCCTCGGGCCGGGACCGGTCCAGGAACTCCTCGAGCAGGCCAGCCCGGGCCAGTGCCACCTGCCCGGTGTCCCGCTGCATGTCCAGGGTCCCGCCCTGGTCCCGGCTGTCCGGACCCGGGTCACGATCGAAGACCGTGACGTCCAGGCCGGCCTGCTGGAGGATGCGGGCGCAGGTCAGGCCGCCGGGACCGGTGCCAATGATCGCGATGCCCGCGGTACTTGTGCTCATCTGGTCCTCCCTTCGTCTGCTGACAGCTAATCACAAGTCATTCCAAAAATATAGTTGTTCTAAAGTTAGATACGACCTGTTACTGTGATGCTTGTGAGCATCGATGCGACTGGCACCGCCGGGACCGGCACCGAGGGCCGGCGGGCGCGGAAGAAGGCCGCCACCCGGGCCGCCATCGCCGACGCCGCCCTGACCCTGTTCCTCGAGCACGGCTACGAGGCGGTCAGCATCCGGCAGATCGCGGACGCGGCCGATGTGGCCGTGGCCACCGTGTTCACGCACTTCCCGAGCAAGGAAGCGCTGATCTTCGACGAGGACCCCGATTTCGGGTCCG
>DASXJM010000706.1:0-2609 GCA_036497405.1 Streptosporangiaceae bacterium
GTACGGCGGCTGCGCCTGGAAACCAACCGGAACCTGACCGAGGCCATCGCCATGTACCGCACCGCCGGGTACCGGGAAGTGGCCGCGTTCAACGATGAAACGTACGCCCATCATTGGTTCGAAAAGTCGCTGTCTGCCCCCGATGACATTCCGGGCTGCTCGACCTGACCGTCTACGGGCGGCAGGAGCAGTGGGAGGACTCCCCGGCCGGCGGGCCCAAGGAGTTCCGGACCAACGGCGACCAGTTCCGCACCGACGGCCGCCCCACCGCCCAGTGGTCCCGCCTGGCCGCGGGCCACTCGGACGACCTGACCTGACGCCCGGGTGGGCCGTGGCAGGGCCCCAGGACCAACCTTCGGTATAGGAATATTGCTGGGGAAACTGGCTAGCCAGGATCGGGTCCGCGCGGCGAAGGAGATGCTCAGCAGTGGCTGGTGACGGCGTGGTGGTGGGGCCGGAGGAGATCGAGCGGACCTACGAGGTGATCCGGGCTTACGTGCGGCGGACGCCGGTGCTGGGGGTTGATCCCGGGGACCTGGGCGGGGAGCTGGCCGGCGAGGCGGGGCCGGGCGGGGTGACGCTGAAGCTGGAGTACCTGCAGTGCGGGGGCTCGTTCAAGGCCCGGGGCGCGTTCACCAACCTGCTGCGGCGGGACGTGCCCGCGGCGGGGGTGGCGGCGGCGTCGGGTGGCAATCATGGGGTCGCGGTGGCCTTTGCCGCCCACCGGCTGGGGGTGCCGGCCAAGATCTTCGTCCCGTCGATCTCATCACCGGCCAAGGTGGCCCGGATCCGCGGGCTGGGCGCGGACCTGGTCATCACCGGCGACCGGTACGCGGACGCGCTGGCCGCGGCGCAGGAGCACGTCGCCCGGTCCGGGGCGCTGAGCGTGCACGCGTTCGACCAGCGGGAGACCCTGCTCGGGCAGGGCACGCTGGCCCTGGAACTGGCCCAGCAGGTGGATGACCTGGACACCGTGCTGGTGCCGGTGGGCGGGGGCGGGCTGATCGGCGGTATCGCCGCCTACCTGACCAAGGACGTCCGGGTGGTCGGGGTCGAGCCGGACGGGGCGCCGACCCTGTTCCGGGCCCGGGCGGCGGGGCGGCCGGTGGACGCCCCGGCCGAGGGCATCGCGGCTGACGCGCTGGCCCCGAGGCGGATTGGCGAGCTGGTGTTCCCGATCACCCAGGACTACGTGGACGAGGTGGTCCTGGTCGGCGACGACGCGATCCGGGCCGCCCAGACCCGGCTGTGGCAGGCGTTCCGGATCGCGGCCGAGCCCGCGGCGTCGGTGGGGGTGGCCGCGCTGATGACCGGGGCCTACCGGCCCGCGCCGGGCGAGCACGTGGCCGTGGTGATCAGCGGGGCCAACCTGACCCTGCCCGAACTGGACGGCTGACGGTCAGCCCGCCGGCGATCAGGACCAGGGCGCACAGGACCCCGATGGCGCCGGCCGCGCAGATCACCGTGTCCGGGCTGACGAGTTCGGCGGCGGCACCGGCCACCACGATGAGCAGGCCCTGACCCAGGTTGATCCCGCCCTGGGCGATGCCGAAGGCCTGGCTGCGCTGTTCGGGCGGGGTGGCCCGGACGAACGAAGCGTTGGCCGCCAGCTGGTAGCAGGTACACAGGCCGGCCCCGGCCAGGATGATCAGCACGCCGGCCAGGCCGGGATGGGCCGCGAACAGGATCAGCAAGCCACAGGCGGCCACGGCCAGCGGCCCCATCCAGCGGATCCGCTGGTCCGGGGGCACGAACCGGCTGAAGCCCAGCGCCCCCACGGTCGACCCGAGCGCGGCGGAGGCCAGGATCAGGCCGACCACCACGCCGATGCCGCGCGGCCCAGTGGCCAGCGGACGGGCCAGCGGAGTGGCCACCCCTTCGGGCACGTTGTAGAAGGCGCACAGCCAGCCGAACAGCATCGGCGTGCGCAGCGCGGCCTGGCCGAAGACCAGGCGCAAGCCAGCCGTGGTGTTGTTCAGGGATCGCTGGAGCCGACCCGTCCTGGGGCCGGCCGGGTGATCGGCGGCCGGCCCGGACCGGGCGGCCGGGCGGGCCCGAACCCAGATCCTGGTGATCAGGGCGGACACCGCGAACGTGGCCGCGTCGGTCAGCAGCGAGGTCCGCAGGCCCAGGAAGGCGACCGCCACCCCGCCGACGGCGAAGCCGAGGACCTGGGCGAACTGGACTGTGGTGAAGGTGACGGCGGTGCCGAGCACGTACCGGTCGCCGGGCAGCACGTCGGGCATGTTCGCGGCCCGGGCCGCCTGGAACAAGGCCCCCGCCATGGTCACCGCGGCCAGCAGGATGATCAGCACCGCCAGCGGCATGCCGCCCACGGCCATCACCGCGACCAGCAGCCCGCTGGCCACATCGGTGCCGATCATCACCTGGCGCCGGGACAGCCGGTCGGCGATCGGCGACAGCAGGATGCCGCCGAGGAAGTTCGGGACCAGGCTGGCCGTGAACGTCACCGCGGCCAGCAGCGGTGAGTGGGTCCGCTGGTACACCAGCACGGTGAGCGCGACCCGGGCCAGCTGGTCACCGATCACCGACAGCAGCTGGGCGGTCCAGAGAGCGCGGAATTCGGCGATCGCGAAGACGTCGCGGAA
>DASXJM010000707.1:0-1979 GCA_036497405.1 Streptosporangiaceae bacterium
AGCTGGGGCACATCACGTTGCCGGCCCCGTTCAGGCAGGCGCCGACCCCGACGCAGCGGCGGGTGGCCGCCTCCAGGCTGCCGTGGTCGTGGGCCAGGGCCAGGTGGGTGCGGGTGGCCGGGCGCGGCCCGGCCACGAACATTCGCAGGTCGGCGTCGAGCTTGCGGGGCCGGACGATGGTGCCGGGATTCATCCGGTCCTGGGGGTCCCACACGTTCTTGAACTCGGCGAAGGCGTCGATCAACTCCGGCGGGTACATCTTGGGCAGCAGCTCGGCCCGGGCCTGGCCGTCGCCGTGCTCGCCGGACAGCGAGCCGCCGCGCTCGGTGACCAGGTCGGCGGCCTCCTCGATGAACCGGCGGAAGTCGGCGATGCCGGCCTCGGTGATGAGGTCGAAGTCGATGCGGATGTGCACGCAGCCGTCACCGAAGTGCCCGTAGTAGGCGCCTCGCCGCCCGTGGTCGTCCATGAGCTTGCGGAACTCGCGCAGGTAGGAGCCGAGCTGCTCGGGCGGGACGGCGGTGTCCTCCCAACCCGGCCAGGCCTGCCGGCCGTCGGCGCCCCGGGTCAGGATGCCGGCCCCGGCGTCGCGGATGCCCCACAGCGTCCGCATCTCGGCCCCGGTGATGATCCGGCTGGTCCCGCCGGTCCGCGCGGCCTGGGCGGCCACCGCCTGGGCCGCCGCCTCCGCCTCGGCCGGGGTGGCCCCGCCGGTCTCGATGAACAGCCAGCCCTCACCCTCGGGCAGCAGCTGGTAGCGCCGGTCCTCCGGGCGGGCGGCCCGCAGCGCGGCGATCAGCGCGGTGTCCATGCCCTCGATGGTCAGCGGGGCCAGGTCCCGGTAACCGGGGGCCTGGTCGGCGGCCCCGAACGGGCCCGGGTAGCCGACCACGGTCAGCACCCGGACCGGCGGCGACGCGACCAGGGCCACGGCCGCTTCCAGCAGCGTGGCGCAGGTGCCCTCGGTGCCGACCAGGGCCCGGGCCAGGTTGAAGCCGTTCTCGGGCAGCAACTGGTCCAGGTTGTAGCCGGACACCCGCCGGGTCAGCTGCGGGGTCTGGGTCCGGATCGCGGTACGGTGCCGGTCGGCCAGGTCGCCCAGCCCGCGGTAGATCTCCCCGAGCCGGCCTTGGCCGGCCTGGTGGCGGGCCAGCTCGTCCGGGCTGGTCGGGCCGGCCACCAGCCGGGTGCCGTCGTAGGTGACCACGGTCAGGTCGCGGACGTTGTCCACGGTCTTGCCCCAGGCCACCGAGTGGGACCCGCAGGCGTTGTTGCCGATCATGCCGCCGAGCGTGCAGCGGCTGTGGGTGGACGGGTCAGGGCCGAAGGTCAGCCCGTGCGGCGCGGCCGCGGCCCGCAGGTCGTCCAGGACCACGCCGGGCTGGACCCGGGCCGTGCCGGCTTCGGGATCGATGCTCAGCACCGAGCGCAGGTGCCGGGCGAAGTCGATGACCACGGCCTCGTTGACCGCCTGGCCGCCGATGCTGGTGGCGGCCCCGCGCGGCAGCACCGGCACGTCGTGGCGGCGGCAGACCTCCACCGTGGCCAGCACGTCGTCAGTGTCGACCGGCTGCACGACCCCGATCGGCACGTGCCGGTAGTTGGAGGCGTCGGCCGCGAACGCGCCCCGGCTGGCCGAGTCGAACCGCACCTCGCCCCGGACCTGCTTCTCCAGGTCAGCGGCCAGGCCCTGGGCTACCTCTGTTGTTCCATCCAGCACAGCATCAAAGGTAGCGGCACACCAGCCCAGGGCGCCGAGGAAGGTCACGTCGTTACGGGACCACGGTGTCGGCGGTCGTCCTAGCTGTCCTGGCTGGGTCTGGTCCAGGGCATCTGGCCCACGATGTTGGCCACGATGAGCGTGCCGTCTTCGGGGTCCCAGGCCATGACGGTGTCGGCTTGAGCGAGGGTGGCCAGGGCGGTCACCGATGCCGGGCTGGCCGGTACCACGTGCCGCTGGTCGTCCTCGGTGATGATCA
>DASXJM010000708.1:0-1984 GCA_036497405.1 Streptosporangiaceae bacterium
GAGACGCCATTCGACGGCGAGAGGAGCAGCCCGTGACCAGTTCCGAGGCGCTCACCAACCCGACCATCCCCGCTGACTGGGCCGACGAAGTACGGCGGCGGGCCCGGGACCGCGACGCGGTGATCCTGGCCCACAACTACCAGTCCCCCGAGATCCAGGACGTGGCCGACCACGTGGGGGACTCGCTGGCCCTGTCCCGGCTGGCCGCGGCCAGCACCGCCCGGACCATCGTGTTCGCGGGCGTGTACTTCATGGCCGAGACGGCCAAGATTCTGGCCCCGGACAAGACCGTGCTCATCCCGGAACGCCAGGCCGGCTGTTCCCTGGCCGACACCATCACCGCCGGCCAGCTGCGGGCCTGGAAGGCCGAGCACCCGGGCGCGGCCGTGGTCGCCTACGTGAACACGTCGGCCGAGGTCAAGGCCGAGGCCGACCTGTGCTGCACCTCGTCCAACGCGGCCGCCATCGTGGCCTCGATCCCGGCCGAACGCGAGGTGCTGTTCCTGCCTGACCAGTTCCTGGGTGCCCACGTCCGCCGGGTCACCGGCCGGGACAACCTGCACATCTGGATGGGCGAATGCCACGTGCACGCCGGGATCAGCCCGGCCGAGCTGCGCCGCCGGGCCAGCGCCGATCCGCGGGCCGAGCTGTTCATCCACCCCGAGTGCGGCTGCTCGACCCCGGCGCTGTGGCAGGCCGGGCAGGGTGACCTGCCCGCCGAGCGCACCCGGGTGCTGTCCACCGGCGGCATGCTCGACGCGGCCCGGACCACCACCGCGCCGACCGTGCTGGTGGCCACCGAGACCGGCATGCTCCACCAGCTGCGGCAGGCCAACCCCCGGGTCCGCTGGGAGCCGGTCAATCCGGGCGCGGTCTGCCGGTTCATGAAGATGACCACCCCGGCCTCGCTGCTGCGCTGCCTGCGCGACGGCACCACCGAGGTGCAGGTGCCGCCCGGGATCGCGGCCCGGGCCCGGCGGGCGGTCCAGGCCATGATCGCGGCCCCCGGGGCCGGCGCGTCCGCGGGGGCGGCGCCGGCCCCGGCGGGGGTGGCCGAATGAGCGCCCCGGCCGCCCTGGCCGCCCCGCGGCCGTTGCCGCCGCCCGGGCCGGCCCGGTGGGAGCTGCGGGCCGACGTGCTCGTCGTGGGCTCGGGCGCGGCCGGTATCGCCGCCGCCCTGGCCGCGGCCCAGGCGGGCCGGGACGTGCTGCTGATCAGCAAGGACGACCTCGGGGGCGGGGCCACCCCGCTGGCCCAGGGCGGTCTCGCCGCCGCCCTCGGGCCCGGCGACCACCCGGCCCTGCACCAGCACGACACGCTGACCGCCGGGGCCGGGCTGTGTGACCCGGACGCGGTGGCCACCCTGGTCACCGAGGCGCCGGACGAGATCGCGCGCCTGACCGGGCTGGGGGCCCGGCTGAACACCCGGGCCCTGCACCGGGAGGGCGGTCACCGGCTGTCCCGGATCGTACACGCGGGCGGGGACGCGATCGGCGCCGAGGTGCACCGGGTTCTGACCGCGGCCCTGCGGTCCAGCCCGCTGCGGATCCTCACCCACTGCGTAGCCCTGGACGCGCTGACCGGGACCGGCGGGGCGGTCGGGGGCGTGCTGGCCGGGGTCATCGACCCGGACGGGACCCTGCGGGCCGGGACGATCACCGCCCGGGCCGTGGTCCTGGCCACCGGGGGGTTCGGCCAGGCCTACGCCACCACCAGCAGCCCGGCCGGGGTGACCGGCGACGGCCTGGCCCTGGCCGCCCGGGCCGGGGCGGTGGTCGAGGACGTGGAGTTCGTGCAGTTCCACCCGACGGTGCTGTGGCAGCCGGGGGCGCACGGGCAGTCCCCGCTGATCACCGAGGCCCTGCGCGGGGCCGGGGCGGTGCTGGTCGACCAGGCGGGCCGTCCGGTCATGGCCGGCCGCCACCCGCTGGGCGACCTGGCTCCGCGGGACGTGGTGTCGGCCGCCATGCAGGAGGTGCTGGAA
>DASXJM010000709.1:0-2544 GCA_036497405.1 Streptosporangiaceae bacterium
CCCACCAGCGGGTTGTAGGCGGTGGTGGCCATGACGCCGACGAAGCTGATGGTCAGCTGGCTGGTCTTCAGCGGGGCGAAGTGCAGCACGCCGCCGAGCGGGACCGGGACGTCCCGGGTGCCGGCCGGGCTGCTGATCAGGACCCGGGTCGGCTGGGCGGCGATGCCCTCGGTGGGAGCGGTCAGGTTGATCTGGCTGATCGACCTGGTCCCGGTCCACTTCAGGTGCAGGCTGGCGTGGTCGTCGGCCGCGATCCAGCCGGCCGAGCTGCTGCCGTTGAGCAGGTTCCGCGGGCTCAGGGCGGCCAGCGAGCCGAACGTCGAGCTGGCCGAGATGGTCAGCTGGGTGGGCCCGGGGTCCAGCGACGACAGCAGCGAGTCGAGCTGGCTGCCGGGCACCGCGGTCACGGTCCCGGCCACCGTGAACTTCTGCTGACCGGTGGTGGTGAAGGTCCGGTTCAGGGCGGCCTCGGGCGGGCTGCCGGGCAGGCCGATGGACGAGCCCAGGTCGCGCTGGAAGCTGAACGACGGGGCCGGCCCGGCGCTGGTCTGGGACGGCTGCAGGAACCGGTTGACCCACACTCCGGGGACGGCGATGCCGCTGATGCCCGCGCCCGGGCCGCCCGCGGTGCCACCCTGGGCCGAGTCGATGGTGATCCGCAGCCAGCTGGTGGTGCCGGACGGGATGTTCAGCTTCTGGGTCGCCCCGGTGACCCGGGTGGTGGTGTCCACGTGCCCGGTGGCCGAGGTGACGGTCAGCCGGGTGGCCACCGGCCGGGGCACGTCGTCCAGCAGCCGGATGTTCACCGGCGTGCCCACGTCCATCGGGTGGTTGAAGTTGATCTGCAGCCACTGGCCCACGGCCGAGGCCGGGCTGGCTTCGACCCAGGCCGTGCCCGGGTTGCCGTCGAAGGCGTTGACCGGGTCACCCTGGGGGTACTGGTCCAGCCAGGACCCGGCCGAGGACGCGGTGACGCTCCTGGCCCCGCGCAGCACGGCCACGGTCTGGTGGCCGGCCATGCCCGCGGGCAGCAGCTGGCGGGGCGCCTTACCGGCCGCCCCGAGCGGGGAGTCGGGCGGGTTGGTCCCGCTGGCGGTGTAGGTGTACGAGGTGTTGTTGTTCGGCAGGCCGAACACGGTGTCGGCCCGGCGCAGGCCGTCGGTGACGTCCTGGCTGGCCGCGGCCGGGGCGGCCGGGCCGTCCTGGCCGGCCACGATCGCGGGCCGGTCCCCCAGCAGGCCCTGGGCCTCCAGTTGCTGGAGGGCGGCCGGGCCGCCGTCGACCAGAGCCGTGCTGGCGGTGGGCAGCACCGAGACCGGTCCGCTGGGCCGCAGCGCCGGGTTCTTGGCCTGGAAGATCTCGACCGGGGCGTAGGACGGGCTGATCGCCTCCACCTGCAGGGAGGTGCCCTGCCCGGCCGGGGGCGTGGGCAGCGGGGTGCCGAACGCGGCGACCCGGGTGAAGCCGGACCGGGCCAGCGCGGTGTGCACCACGGCGGGCGGGGTGTAGCCGAGCTGGGCCGGGTCCAGGTCGTTGCGGACCAGCACGTAGCGGACGCCGGCCCGGTTCAGGTAGGCGGCCAGGCCGGGCTGGGCGGTGCCGGACTCGATGGACTGCTCGGCTCCGTCGACCAGGTTGCTGGCGCCGCCGCCGCTGTACGGGACCAGGCTGGCCTCGGTCCAGGGCGAGCGGGCCAGCGGCTCCAGCGGCTCGTCGATCGGCTGGCCCCAGGTGTAGATGCCGTGCGAGTCGGCCGGGACGACCAGCGTGGTCTGGTCCTGGGCGTGGCTGGCCATGAAGGCCGCGGCCTGCTTCCAGTAGGCCGGGACGGACTTGAACGAGCCCGACTGCAGGATCTGCCCGTTCAGGAAGGGCAGGCTCAGGCCGAGCAGCGCCGCCACCGCGATGATCACGGCCAGCCCGCGGGCCACCTGGCGACGCCGCTCCCCGTGCGCGGGCTGGCGCCACACGCCCCGGGCCAGCACGTGGGCGATGCCCAGGGCCAGCACGGCGGCCAGCACCGGCTCGATCTTGTACACGTTGCGCAGGGCGGACAGCGGGCCGTTCAGCAGCGACTGGACCTGGGTGTGCAGGGGCGCCCCGAGCGGGCCGGCGTACCCGGTCAGCCCCCACAGCGCCGCCACCAGCAGGGTCCAGCGCAGCCAGATCGCCTCGGGCAGGTCGCGGCGGGCCAGCCCGGCCAGGCCGGTCCCGGCCGCGACCGAGGCCGCCGCCACCGGCCACACGTAGGCCACCATCACCGAGCCGGCCGTCAGCCAGGGCACGCCGAAGTTCAGGTAGGCGACCCAGTTGCCGGCCCCGCGCAGCAGCGCGTCGGCCGAGGTGGTCTGGGTGGTGTTGGTGGCCTGCTCGATGTAGGGCAGGAAGTTGAAGCCGTACTTCCCCTGGTAGAGCAGGGGCACCAGCCACCAGGCGGTGGCCAGCAGCACGGCCACGATCTCCGCGCCGAGCAGGATCCAGCGCCGGCGGGTCCCGGCCGGATCCTGAGCCCTCGATGGGCGGGTCAGGATGTACAGGCCGGGC
>DASXJM010000710.1:0-3913 GCA_036497405.1 Streptosporangiaceae bacterium
ACCCCGGGGTCTGGTTCGCCCGCGACACCTACGGCCCGTGGCTGGTCCAGCTGCGCGCCCTCGGGGTCCGGCAGGACGTCCAGCTCACGGCGCGCGAACCCGGGCCGTCGGGCCACGTGACCCTGGTCACCGACTTCGGCCGCAACGAGCGGGGCCTGGACGGCTTCGACCCCGCCGCCGAGCTGGAC
This sequence comes from Streptosporangiaceae bacterium, assembly GCA_036497405.1. Taxonomy (GTDB): domain Bacteria; phylum Actinomycetota; class Actinomycetes; order Streptosporangiales; family Streptosporangiaceae; genus Bog-532. The sequence continues at coordinate 189 of DASXJM010000710.1, forward strand.
GGCCTGGACTTCGCGCTGGGCCACCCCGGCCACGCCCTGGCCGAATACGTGTGGAACCGCCTGCTCAGCCCCCACCGCCAGCTGATCTCCGGCGTGGTCGAACGCTCGGTGCTGATGTCGTTCCCCGACGCCACCCGGGACACGGTGACCTCGGCCATCGGCGTTGCCGCGCAGGCGGCGGCCTGGCTGCCGCACCCGGACGGGACGTTCCGCCGCCCGGCCGAGGTGTCCCTGGACGACCTGCCGCCCACCTTCACCCGCGACGAGGGGCTGGCCGGGGCGCTCGGCATGCCGCAGCCGGTGGTGTCGCTGGCCGCCCGCCGGCTGGGCGTGCCCACCGCCGTGCTGTGGGGTCTGGCCGCCCACCCGGACTTGGTCGAGCTGATCGAACGCGAGCTGGCCGCCCGCGACGCCCGCGACGCCCGGGACGGCCGGGCCGGCTAGGCGTCGTCGCCGGTGACGGCGACCACGCAGAACTCGTTGCCCTCGGGGTCGGTCATCACCACGTAGTCGTCGTCCGCTTCCTGCGTGTGCCGCACCGGCCGGGCCCCCAGCCCGGTCAGCCGGGCCACCTCGGCGGCCTGGTCGTCGGTGTAGAGGTCCAGGTGCATCTGATCCCGGGCCGTGACCGGGGTATCGGTGAGCTGCAGGGACACGCGGCCGTGGGGCCCGCGCAGGACCCGGAAGTCATCATCATCGTCATTCGATGAAGCGGAAAGGTCCAGTGCCTGAGCCCAGAAACGGGTCATGAGCTCCAGGTCGGCCACGTTGATCACCGTGCTGCCGAGCCTGATCGTCATCACAGTCCTCCCGGGTCGACGCCGCCGTCCAGGGCCCGCCGGACCAGCCCCGCCACCGCCGTCTCAAACACCGCTGCTGTCCTCCCTTGCCCCCACGTGTACATCGGCCTTGATACCCAGCGCAGCCGCGGCAACCATCCCGGGCCGGACTACCTTGGCCGCGGCCGGGGAGAGGTAGGGCCATGACCATTCGGCAGCGCGGGCTGGTATTCGGCCTGGTCGACGAGGCGGCCGTGCTCGACGGCCTGCGGGCGCGGGCGGTCAACTACGACCCGGCCCAGGCCCCGCCCCGCGTCCAGGGCGGCGGCTGGCATGAGGATTCGGGCGCCGTGCTCATCGGCCGGGAACCGCCCGGCGATCCGGTCCCGGACGGCCCGTGGCAGACGGCGTGCGCGCTCACCGCCCGCTACGAGTTCGCCGACCCCGCCATCCTGCGCGCCGTGTACGGTGCCGAGTCGCCGATCCTCGATCGGAACATGCTGATGGAAGGTCATTTCTTCGGCCTCCGGTTCTACTTCGGCGTCCGGATCACCCACGTGTTCGACGAGACCCGCGGCCGCGAGCGGGTCTGGGGCTGGGCCTACGAGACCCTCCAGGGCCACCTGGAGCAGGGCCGGATCGACTTCGAGGTGATCAAGAACCTGGCCACCGGCGCGGTCGGCTTCCGCGTGGCCGGCTATGCGCGCCCGTCCCGGCTGCCCAACCCGCTGGTGCGGCTCGGATTCACGGTGTTCGGCCGCTGGGTCGCGCAACGCTACTACCAGGCCGCCCGGCAACACCTGTACGACCTGGTCCAGCAGGGGGTGACCCCGGCCAGGCCATCCCGTCCCGACGGCCTGGCCACCGCGCCGGCCACGGCCCGGACCACCGCCTGGGACCGGATCGCCCCCGGCTGGCTCCACCCCGGCCCCTGACCGCCCGGCCCGTCGCCCTGCGCTGAGCCCGGATCCCAGCTCACCCGTGAGCCATGGGGAAAACGCTTGCCCATAGGCTGGTGAGCCATGAGATTTGGTGTCTTTGTACCTCAGGGCTGGCGGCTCGACCTGACCGGAATTGACCCGGCCGCGCAGTGGGCGACCATGCTCGACATCGCCCGCGCCGCCGACGACGGCCCCTACGAATCGATCTGGGTCTACGACCACTTCCACACCACGCCGGTGCCGACCGATGAGGCCACGCACGAGGCGTGGTCGTTGATGGCGGCGTTCGGCGCCGCGACCAGCCGGGTCCGGCTCGGCCAGATGTGCACCTGCATGGGCTACCGCAACCCGGCCTACCTGGCCAAGGTCGCGTCCACCATCGACATCGTGTCCGGCGGCCGGGTCGAGATGGGCATCGGGGCCGGCTGGTACGAGCACGAGTGGCGGGCCTACGGCTACGGCTTCCCGTCCGCGGGCCAGCGCATCGCCATGCTGGACGAGGGCGTGCAGATCATGCGCCAGCTCTGGACCACCGGCCAGGCCACCCTGGACGGTGAGCACTACCAGGTGAACGGGGCCATCGCCCGCCCACTGCCGCTGCAGGAGGGCGGGATCCCGCTGTGGATCGCGGGCGGCGGCGAGAAGAAGACGCTGCGCGTCGCGGCCCGGTACGCCCAGTACACCAACTTCGACAGCACGCCGGAGGTGTTCAAGCGCAAGTCGGAGATCCTGGCCGCCCACTGCGAAGACGTCGGCACCGAGTACGACGCCATCGTCCGGTCCGGCAGCTACAACGTGGTCATCGGCGAGACCGAGAAGGACGTGGCCGACAAGCTGTCCTGGGTCCGCGACCACTGGGCCCCGCACGTCCCGGCCGACCGGATGGGAGGCCAGATCCAGAACCTGCAGAACAGCCCGCTGACCGGCACCCCGGAGCAGCTCATCGAGCGGCTCACCGAAGCCCGCGCGCTCGGCATGACCTACGCCATCACCTATTTCCCCGAGATCGCCTACGACCGGTCCGGGTTCAACCTGTTCACCGAGCAGGTCATCCCGGCCCTGGCCAACGCCTGAACCGGGACCGGCCGGGAGCTCGCTCTCCCGGCCGGTGGCCGGATCAGCCCCGACCCGCGTGCCCCACGCGCTCCACGCGCCCCACGCGCTCCACGAGCCCCACGCGCTCCACGAGCCCCACGCGCCCCGGAATTCATGGGAGATTTTGTACCCGGGCACCGCTTATTACCCGTCTCCCCGGTCGTCTGCCTTCGTGATGAGTACCTATCTGATGATCCCGGGCGCGGGCGGGGCCGGCTGGTACTGGCACCGCGTCGTGCCGCTGCTGGAAGCCGCGGGCCACCAGGCCATCGCCGTCGATCTGCCCGCCCCCGATCCCGCCACCGGCCTGCCCGAATACACCGACGCGACGGTGGCCGCCGCCCGGGACCGGGACGATATCGTCCTGGTCGCGGGCTCCCTCGGCGGCTTCACGGCCCCGCTGGCCGCCCAGCGCCTCCCGCTGCGGACCCTGGTCCTGGTCAACGCGATGATCCCGGTGCCGGGGGAGACCCCCGGCCAGTGGGGCGACGCGGTCGGCTCGGCCCCGGCCCAACGAGAGGCGGCCGAAAAGGGCGGTTACGGCACCGACTTCGATCTGGACGTGTACTTCATGCACGACGTTCCGGCTGAGGTGGCCGCGTCCGGCGAGCAGTACGACGAGGCCGGCGCGATCTGGGACTCGCCGTGTGCCTTCACCGCCTGGCCGGACGTGCCCATTCACGTGGTGACCGGCCGGGACGACCGGTTGTTCCCGGCCGAGTTCCAGCAGCGGGTGGCCCGGGACCGGCTCGGCGTCGAGGCTGACCTGCTGCCCGGCGGGCACCTGATCGCGCTGGCCGAGCCGGGCCCGCTGGCCGACTACCTGCTGGCCGTGTGACGGCCCGGTAGCCAGCGCCGCAGCGCGGCGGCGGCTCCGGCCGCCCGCGCCGGCCCGGCGTCCGGCTCGCCT
>DASXJM010000711.1:0-5185 GCA_036497405.1 Streptosporangiaceae bacterium
TAGTCCGCGAACAGCCGCTGCAGCCGCCGGACCGGCAGGTCGAGAGCGGCGGCGAGCTCGTCGACCCGGCGCAGCCCGGGGTCGTCGACGATCCGCGTCACCATCGTCGCCACCTGCTCGGCGACCGGGTCGCGGGCGGGCCGGATCGAGGTCAGTAGCTCTTCCGCGCAGGCCACCAGCACGGCGTCGTCGGGGTCGGTCAGCACCACCTGCCGGGCCGGCTCGGCCCGCGGTCCCAGCAACCGCTCGGCGGGCACGACCTGGCCGGTGAGCCGGTTGACCGGGTCCGGCCAGAACGGACGGAAGCCACCCGGCCGGAACCGGATCCCCAGCGTGACGTCCCGGCCCTCGAGTTTGCGCAGGTACAGCCGGTTGACCACGCCGTAGATGGCGGCCTGCCCCGGCTCGAAGGTCAGATGCACGTTGGGATGCGGCAGCACCGCCTGCTCGTAGGCGGGCTCGCCGCGCAGGTCCCAGCGGACAATCCAGTAGTAGTCCACGAACGGGGCCAGCTCCGGGGACGGCGGGTACTTCCCGAGCCGGAACCGGGACGCCACCGCCCGCTGGTACAGCACTCCGCGGCCCAGCCCCTCCGCCTCCGCCATCCGCCCAGCTTAGATCGGCGGGCCAAGCCCGCGCGGGGGCGTCTGGGGGGCCTGGCCCCGAGGCAACAGGCGTCGCGTTTGTTCAAGACCGGCCGGGGCCGGCCTGGCTAACGTGGGCCTTACGACGAGGGGAGATGACGATGGATCTGCACCAGGAAATGGCCTCGGCCGCAGCCGAGGACGCCCGCGTGGTCGCCGGAGCCGACGGCCACGAGCTCACCCTGAGCACGCCCTGTTCCGACTGGGACCTGCACACCCTGCTCAACCACACCATCTTGTGGACCGCGTACTCGGCCGAGCGCCGGGCCCGGGACGAGCCGTTGCCGGACGGGATGACCGAGACCGATTTCGTGGCCGAGCCCGGCTACGCCCAGGCTTACGCGGCCCAGCTGGACAAGGCCGTGGCGGCCTGGTCCGACCCGGGAGCCTGGACCCGTGAGCTGAACATGATGGGCTCGCCCACGCCGTCGGACGGGGTCGGCGCGCTGCTACTGGCCGAGATGGTGCTGCACGGCTGGGACGTGGCCCGGGCCACCGGGCAGGAGTTCCACTGCGACGGCCCGGTGGTGGCCGCGGCCGCCCAGGCCGTGGACGACAACGCGGAACTGTTCCGGAAGTACCAGGGCTTCGCGGACCCGGTGGCCCTGCCCGACGGGGCGTCCGCCTTCGACCGCCTGCTGGCCGCCTCCGGCCGCGACCCGGCCTGGCCGCCCAGCTAACCCCGGTCGCGGACGGCGGCCGCGATGGCCCGTAGTTCGGGCCGCGCGGCCAGGTCCTCCAGCAGCACCGGGCGGCCGTCGCCGTCGGCCAGCGGGATCCGCCAGTTCGGGTACTCATCGGTGGTGCCCGGGATGTTCTGTGGCTGCCGCTGGCCCACGGCGTCCGGCAGCGACACCCCGATCAGCGGGGACGGGGTCCGGGCCAGGAAGGCGTACAACGCCACCACCTGGGCGGCCAGGTCCTCGGGGCCGCCGGGTTCGGAGCCGCTGGCCTCGGGGCCGCCGGCGGGCAGCAGGCCCTCGCGGGCCAGCGCCTCGCGCCAGGCGGCCAGGTCCTGCTCGGCGTCGGCCCGTTCCTCTTCCTCGGAGCGGGCCAGCACCCCCAGCCCGGCCCGCAGGGCCACGTGCTCGCCGGTGAGGAAGGCCGCGGCGGGCGGCATGTCGTGGGTGCCCACGGCGGCCAGGGTGTCGGCCCGCCACTGGCCGGGCGGCAGCGGCGCCCCGTCCTGGTCGCGCTCGAACCACAGCATCGAGGTGCCCAGCACGCCGTGGGCCGACAGGTACTCGCGGATCCAGGGCTCGACCGTGCCCAGGTCCTCGCCGATGACCAGGAAGCCCCGGTCGGCCGCGGCCCGGGCCAGCACGCCGACCATGGCCACGTGGTCGTAGCTGACGTAGGTGCCTTGGTCCGGGCTGAGGCCGGGCGGGACCCACCACAGCCGGAACAGGCCCATCACGTGGTCCATCCGCAGCGCGCCGGAACTCCGGGTGGCCGCGCCGACCAGGTCGGCCAGGGCCTGGTAATGCTGCCCGGCCAGGCGTTCGGGGTGCCAGGGCTGCGAGCCCCAGTCCTGGCCCCGCTGGTTGAACTCATCCGGCGGCGCGCCGACCGAGACTCCGGGCACGAACAGGTTCTGGTGGGACCAGGCGTCGGCCCCGGCCGGGCTGGCCCCGACCGCCAGGTCCTGGATCACGCCGATGTCCATCCCGGCCGCCCGCGCGGCGTCCTGCGCCGCGGCCAGCTGGCCACTGGCCAGCCACTGCAGCCAGGCGTGGAAGTCCGCCTCCCGGCTCAGCCGGCTGAGTTCGGCCGCGACCACGTCCGAATCGGGCCGGGCCAGCCCGGCCGGCCACTGCCGCCAGTCCGGGCCGTGCGACTCGGACAGCACGCACCAGGTGGCCCAGTCCCGCAGCGCGTCGCCACCCTCGGCCTGGAAGCGCTCGTAGGCGGCTTGCCGGTCCGCGCTCATCGGCACCTGGTGCAGGATCTTCAGGGCGGTCCGCTTGGCCGACCAGACCGCGTCCCGGTCGATCAGCTCGCCGGCCGCGGTGGCCGCCTGCAACGGCCGGGCCAGCGCGGCCAGGTGGCCGCGCTCGCGCTCGTCCAGCTCCGCGTACTCCGGGATGTCCTCGATGCGCAGGTACAGGGGACTGATGAACTGCCTGCTCATGGGCAGGTACGGCGAGGTGCTGACCGGGGTCACCGGCTCGGCCGCGTGCAGCGGGTTGATGAGGACGAACCCGGCGCCGAGTTCACGCGCGCTCCAGGTGGCCAGGTCGGCCAGGTCGCGAAAGTCACCGTGGCCCCAGGACGCGGCCGACCGGACCGCGTACAGCTGGATGGTCAGTCCCCACGATCGGCGCTGCGGCCCCGGCGCCGCCGCCCCGGTCCAGGCCGCGGTGTCGGCGTCGGAAGGGCCGGAGCCGTCCGGGCCGGGGGCGGGCGGGTCGCCGAGCGCGGCCAGGACCGCCTCGATCGTCGCGGGTTCCACCGTGACCTCGCGGCCTCCCGACGCGTGATACGACGTGGCCACCCCGCGAGCCTGCGCGGCACGGATCGTTTCCGGCGAATTCATTGGCCCATCGTTTCAGGCCAGATGGTCGCAGCCGGCCAGGCAGGGCCGATGAACGCATACCCGGCGGCTCAGGGGGTAATCGGCGGTGTATGCGCCCCGCTGAGCCAGAACGCCTTGTTGCCGGGCGTTACCGGCTTCGCACCGTAATCGGCCGGGGCGGAATGGGCGTGGTCTGGCAGGCCCGCGACGAGTTGCTGGGCCGGGACGTGGCGGTCAAGGAGATCGTCTGGCCGCCGAACATGGACCCGGCCGAACGCGACGTGGCCCGCCAGCGGGCCATGCGCGAGGCGCAGATGGCCGCCCGGCTGAGCCACCCGAACGTGGTCGGCATCTTCGACGTGGTCGAGGAAGAAGACCGGCCCTGGATCGTCATGGAGCTGGTCCCGCACCGGTCGCTCCGCGAGATCATCGTCGACGACGGGCCGCTGCCGCCGGGCCGGGCGGCCCGGATCGGGCTCGGCATCCTGGCCGCGCTGCAGGCCGCGCACGCCCGCGGCGTCCTGCACCGGGACGTGAAGCCGGCCAACGTGCTGATCGCCCCCGAGGGCCGGGTCGTGCTAACCGACTTCGGCATCGCCCGGGCCGACGACAGCCCGGTCCTGACCGGGACCGGGGTGCTGGTCGGGTCACCCTCCTACATCTCCCCCGAGCGGGCCCGCGGGGCCAGCGCGGACGCCGCCGCCGACCTGTGGGGTCTGGGCGCCTGCCTGTACGCGGCGGTGGAAGGGCATCCGCCGTTCGACCGGGAGGGGGCGCTGGCCAGCCTGACCGCGGTGGTGACCGAGGAGCCGGACCCACCCGAGCACGCCGGGGCGCTCTGGCCGGTGATCAGCGGCCTGCTGCGCAAGGATCCGGACCAGCGGCTGAGCGCCCACGAGGTGGAAGAGCAGCTGGCGCCGCTGGCCGAACCGGAAGCCGATGATGAGCCGGAGGCAGATCCGGGCGTTCCAGTGCCGAGCGGAGGCGACCGGGGTCGACCGGTCACTGGGCCGTTGGCGGCCCCGGTCGACACCGAGGCGCGGGCGGCGGCTCAGCATGGGGTGGAGCCGGGCGAAGCGTCCCCCGTGGCTCCGGCGGAGGCGGCGGCCGGGGTCGCTGCGGCGGAGGCGGCCCCGCCCGGCGTGGCTGCGGCGGAGGCGGCGGCCGGGGTGGCTGCGGCGGAGGCGGCTGGGGTGGCTGCGGCGGCGGAGGCGGCCCAGGCCGGAACCGACGAGGCCGAGGTGGCCCTACCGGCTGGGGGCGGGGCGGCGGGTGCCGACGGCCCGGCCCACGCCACCCCGGACCGACCCCCGGGCCGGGGCCGGCGCCGGCGCCGGCCCCGGCCGCGGGTGATCCTGGCGGCCGCGGCCGCCGCCGTGGTGGTGGCGGGGATCGTGGTGAGCGTGGTGCTGGCCTCGGCGCATTCGTCCGGGCGGCATCGGGCCGCGGCCCCGCCCGCCAGTTCCCGCAGCGCTTCGGCGTCCAAGCGGCCCACGGCGTCCCCGTCCGCGCGGACCAGCCCGACGGCCAGCCCGTCGGCCAGCCCGTCGGCGTCCGCCTCGGCCTCCGGCGGCAGTAGCGCGATACCCGCGGGCTTCTACCGGTTCACCAACTCGACCGGCTTCTCCATCGGTGTGCCCAAGGGATGGCAGGTCGAGCACGTCGGCCACTACGTCTACCTCCGGGACCCGGCCGACAGCGGGGTGTTCCTGCTCATCGACCAGTCGGACCAGCCCCAGCCGAACGCGCTGGCCGACTGGAAGGCCCAGGCCTCAGCCCGGCAGAGCAGTTACCCCGACTATCACCTGCTGCGGCTGCAGGACGTGTCCTACCCGCAGGCCGAGCAGGCGGCCGACTGGGAGTTCACCTACGACCGCAACGGCGTCCCGGTCCACATCCTGAACCGGAACGTGCTGGCCAACTCGGCCCACGCCTACGCCCTGTACTGGTCCACCCCCGACAGCGACTGGTCAGCCGACTACCACTACTTCCAGACCTTCGCCGCCACCTTCCGCCCCGCGCCATA
>DASXJM010000712.1:0-3585 GCA_036497405.1 Streptosporangiaceae bacterium
CTGGTCCGGCGGGGGGCGGTGTTCCCGCTGGACGCGGCGCTGGACGCGGTCGACCCGCCGCTGGCGGTGAAGCGCGGCAAGCCCCGGCACACGCTGATCCACGGGCCCGGGCCGGTGGCCGGCCTGGACGACGTCTACGACAACTTCAACCCGCAGACCTCCAGCCAGTGGGACTCGCTGGCCCACATGGCCTACTCACCGGGCACCTTCTACAACGGCGCCACCGAAGAGGACGTGCTGACCGGCCGGCGCAACACCATCGACTTCTGGGCCCGCCAGGGGATCGTGGCCCGGGCCATCGTGCTCGACGTGGCCCGGGCCCTGCCCGCGGCCGACCGCGAGTACCGGCCCGGGAGCGGCACCGCGTTCACCGTCGAAGACCTGGAACTGGCCCGGGCCGTGACCGGCCTGTCCTACTCGCCGGGCTGCATCCTGCTGCTGCACACCGGCTTCCTGGGCTGGTACACCGAACTGCCGTACGAGGACCGGGCCGACTGGACCCGGAACCTGCGCGCGCCCGGGGTCGAGCACACCGAGGAGATGGCCCGCTACCTGTGGGACAGCGGGGCCGTGGCCATCGCCTCGGACACCTTCGCGGTCGAGGTGTGGCCGCCGGACCGCGGTCCGGCGGCGTTCCCGTTCGGCTTCCTGCACCGGGTCCTGATCGGCCAGTTCGGTATGGCCCTGGGGGAGTTGTGGCAGCTCGGCGACCTGGCCGCCGACTGCGCCGACGACGGCGTGTTCGAGTGCCTGCTGACCAGCGCCCCGCTGAACGGCCGGGGCGGTATCGGCTCCCCGCCCAACGCCCTCGCCATCAAGTAGCCGTCGGCCGTGCCTGATGATGGACAGATGCTGACCTCGATTCACATCTACCCGCTCAAGGGCGGCCGGGGCCTCGACCTCGGCGCGGCCGCGGTGCAGGCGTGGGGGCTGGCCGGGGACCGCCGCTGGATGCTGGTCGACCGGAACTTCCGGTTCATCAGCCAGCGCGAGCACACCTCGTTGGCCCGGCTGGTGGTCCGGTTCGGGCCCGGTGGCGGCCTGGATGTCACGGCCGAAGGCCACGCCCCGCTGGCGGTGCCGGTTCCGGACGGCGCCGACCTGGTCAAGGTGTCGGTGTGGGATGCGACCATGCTGGCCGCCGGGGCCGGACCCGTGGCCGACGCCTGGTTCTCGGCCTACCTGGGTGAGCAGGCCCGCCTGGTCTACCTGGACGACCCGACCCGCCGCGCGGTGGATCCCGAGTACAGCCGGGCCGGAGACGTGGTCAACTTCGCCGACGGCTTCCCGCTGCTGCTGACCAGCGCCAGCTCGCTGGACCAGCTCGGTGACTGGCTGACCGCCAACGGGGATCAGCCCGTGCCCATGAACCGGTTCCGGCCCAACGTGGTCGTGACCGGGTTCGAGCCGTGGGCCGAGGACCGCTGGCGCCGCATCCGGATCGGCGACGTGTCCTTCCGGGTCGCCAAGCCCTGCGGCCGCTGCGTGGTCACCACCACCGACCAGGTCACCGGCGACCGCGGCCGCCAGCCGCTGCGGATGCTGGCCCGCCACCGCCGCTTCGGTCAGGAACTGGTCTTCGGCCAGAACCTCATCCCCGAAGCCCCCGGCCAACTCCACGTCGGCGACCCCGTCCACATCACCGACGCCACCCCCTGACCCGCCGGCGCCCGCCAGCGGGCCGGCCAGCTCAGCGGTAGGCCCAGGACCACTGCTGGTTGGACTGCCCGTTGCAGGTCCAGATCTCCAGCGGCGTCCCGGCCGCCGTCGCGGCCCCGGTGACGTCCAGGCACAGCCCGGACTGCTGCCCGACGATGGTCCCGTTGCTGGCCACCGTCCACTTCTGGTTGGCGCCCCCGTTGCACGGCCACAGCTCGACCTTGGTCCCGGGCGCGGTCTGGTTGTTGTAGGCGTCCAGGCACTCGGTGGCCCCCATGACCCGCAGCTCACCGGCCGGGGTGGGGGAGTACTCCTGGTTGATGCCGCCGTTGCAGCCCCAGATCTCCTCGCCGTCGCCCGGGAAGAACACGTACGGCCCGGGCGAACCCCCGCCCGTGGTGTCCAGGCACAACCCGGACTGCCCGCTGACCAGCTCCCCGGTCCCGCCGGTCCCCGACGCCGGCATCGCGGCCACCAGCGTGACCCCGCCCGGCGCCACCGTGGTGGTGAACGTCCCGGTCGAGGTGCCCAGCGAGGCCCCGCTCCACAGGTCGGTCAGGTTCGCCGACCCCGAAAGCCCGAGCTGGGCCAGGGACACGCTGAAGCTGTGGCTGGCCGAGGTGTCGGTGTTGAACACGCCGATGTCCCAGGTCCCGTTCTGCTGGCGTTTGTCGAAGACCTGCTCGCTGCCGCTGTCGATGACCCGGTCGGCCGGGATGCCGTCCTGGTCGACCGCGATCACCGCGCTGTTCTGCAGCAGGGCCAGGTCGCCCGCGTCCAGCGCGGTCAGGTCGGTGCCCAGCAGCAGCGGCGCGCTGGCCAGCGACCACAGCGACAGCTGGGTCTGCCGTTCCGGGGCGGTGAGCCCGTCGTTGCTGCCGTTGCCGACCTCGACCGAGTCGTAGTCGTTCCAGCCGCCGGGCCCGCCGTAGGGTTGCCAGCTGGCCGCGGAATCGAACCGGCCCGACACGTTGCCCCAGTCGGTGAGCGGGTAACTCCCCGAGCTGCTGCAGTAGCACTCGATGTCGCCGGTCGTCCGCCAGCCGTTGGCCAGCGACGACCAGGTGGTCCCGTCGGCGATGTTCAGGCTGTTGGAAAGCTCCAGGGCGATCGGGCGCCCGGTCTGCTTCAGGGCCGTCGACCAGGCCTGCACGTCCGGGATGTCGAACGAGCCGACCCCGTCCAGTTTCACGTAGTCGACGCCCCAGGAAGCCAGCTCGTCGGCCCAGGAGTTGATGAAGGCCTGGGCGCCGGGGGTGCTGTAATTGATGCCGGTCATGCCGCCGCAGTTGTAGTTGTTCTCCCCGGTGCTGGTGGCGATCTGGGCCGCGGTGTCGGAGGTGCCGGGGATCGGCGTGTTCTGCGCCACCGCCTGCTTGGAAATGCCGGGGGTCACGTACAAACCGAACTTCAGGCCCAGGTTGTGCACGTAGTTGGCCACGACCTGGATGCCGTTGGTGGACCCGCTGGCCGGGAACTTCGAGGTATCGGTCACCCAGCGCCCGTTGCCGTCCACGTTCGGGCCCTGGCTGCCCGGGCACTGGTACCAGAAGTCGTCCAGGTTGACGTAGTCGTAGCCGCGGGCGGCCAGGCCACTGGATTTCAGCGCCGACGCCTCGGCCTCGATTGTGGCCGCGGTCGGGTCGTTGCGCAGGAAGCTCCAGCTGCTCCAGCCCATCAGCGGGGCGCTGGTGGCCAGCCCGTTGTTCTCGGCCAGGGCCCGCGGCGCGGCCGGCCGGGCCAGCCCGTTGTCCTCGGCCAGGGCGCGCGGCGCGGCCGGCAAAGCCAGCCCGGCGGCCGCGCCCGCGACCAGGACCACCGCTCCGGCCAGCCTGCTCCATCGTGATCGCATCGGACCTCCGCCCGGCCGTCAACCACCCGTCCCGCCCCGACGATCTGTCAGAATCCAATACATGTCAACATTTT
>DASXJM010000713.1:0-5883 GCA_036497405.1 Streptosporangiaceae bacterium
GCGCCCGGCACCGACAGTGCCGCGTTACTGAACCCGTCGACGGCTGGGTGGGCGTAGGCGTAGAACCCGGCCTGCCCGTGCCGGGGGTCGCCGGGCCACCAGCCGACCGCGACCTCCTGGGCGTCCATGGCGTTGCGCATGATGAAGTCCTGCGACGGCGGCTGCGCCGGCTGGCCCGAAAACAGGCTCACGGCCAGGTCGAACGATCCCCACCAGGCGTTCACCGGGGTGGACCGGCCCCGGAACGGCGCCCGGTACTCGGCCAGCACCAGCGCGACCTGGGTGACCACCGTGAAGTAGTCGGCGACCTGGGCCACGTCGTAGCTGGCGTGCTCGTGGTCCTCGTCCAGCGGGGTCGTCCACGGCACTTCCTGCGGCGTGGGGTCGAAGTCCACGTCGCCGCCCAGCCCGCGCACCGCGGCCAGCACGCCCCGGGTCACCTCGCCCACCGGCCGGTTGGGAGTGAGTGGCACCCGCTCGGCCCGGCCGTCGCTGTGCTCGACCACCGCCTCGTGCCGGTGCAGGTCGAGCGCGACGGTCAGTGCTCCCGATCGGGCCCCGGATCCGTTGGAGGCGGGCAGCGGCAGCGTCTCCCAGCCGCGCGTGGTCAGCCGCAGCGCCGCGTGCTGCAACTGCGGCTCGGGCGGGGCCAGCTTGGCCGCCAGCTTGCCGAGCACCTGGGTGTGCGCGTGCAGGGTGTCGCAGGTGGCGTGCCACTGCGAGTAGTTCAGCTCGGGCCAGGGCGCAGACATGATCGGCAAGCTACCAGCCTTCCGGTTTGCGGTACGCACCCGCCTGGTCGGGCAGCTGGTGCTGCTTCAAGTCGGCCGCCGACAGCCGCATCCACCAGTGCCGCCCGGCGCCGAAGTCCGGCTCCCCGTGCAGGTCACCGGCCAGGTAGCTGCGGGACGGGTTGACGATCGCGACCGGCAGATGCCGCCGCGCCTCGCGGACCGGCAGCCGCAGATCACTGTCATTCGATATGACCATGGCCGCGTCGACCTGGTGAGCCAGCACGTCGAGGAGCAGGTGCGTGGCCAGGTTGACGTCGGTGGCCTTCTCCTCCCGGTGCGCGTAGGAGACCATGAACACCGCCCCGGTGACGTGCTCGCCGTGCCCGTCCTGCACCATCACCGGCCACTCCGGCCCCACCACCTGGGGCCGGCCCTGTTCGTCCCGGGTGGCCAGCGGCGCCGTCCGGACGTGCGACACGTAGGTCCCGTATTCGATCAGGTCGACGCTGTGCGCCGCCTCCAGCGCGTGCAGGTAGGTCTCCTGATCCCGCGCCCCCGGCGGGTTGGAGGCCGCGTCGATCCGGGCTGTGCAGTACACCACCCGGTTCACCTGGGCGTCCGGCCAGTTCCGGTGGTGGCTGATCAGGCTGATGGCCAGGGCCCGCAGGTCCAGCCAGCGCCAGCCCGGGGTGCCCCGCCCGCAGATCCCCCGCGCCCCGTAGTAGAGGTTGAACCCGTCGACATAAACCCCGATGCGCACGTGGGCAAGCTAGCACTGCAAGGGAGAAAGGATCATCCATGGATGTAGCCGAGGCCGCGGCCAGCAACGCCGCCTACGACACCCGCGTCGCCTGACCCGAGCTCCGCACGCCGAACGTCCCGGCCAGCCCAGGGCGGGCTGACCGGGACGCCGGGACTAGCTGCTGATCACCGCACGTCGTAGCGGTCGAGGTTGGTGACCTTGGTCCACGCCGCCACGAAGTCGCTGACGAACTTCTCCTGGGCGTCGTCGGTCGCGTAGACCTCGGCCACGGCCCGCAGCTCCGAGTTGGAGCCGAACACCAGGTCCACCCGGCTGCCGGTCCACTTGACGGTGCCGTCGGGGCCGCGGCCCTCGAAGGTGGCTGCCTCGTCGGACGTCGGTGTCCAAGTGGTGTCGAAGTCGAGCAGGTTGACGAAGAAGTCGTTCGTCAGCTGCCCGGGCCGGTCGGTGAGCACACCGAGGTCGGACCCGTCGTAGTTGGCCCCCAGCACCCGCAGGCCGCCGACCAGGACCGTGGTCTCCGGCGCGGTCAGGGTGAGCAGGTTGGCCCGGTCGACCAGCTGGTACTCGGCCGGGAGCCGCAGGCCCTTGCCGACGTAGTTGCGGAACCCGTCGGCCTTCGGCTCCAGGTAGCTGAACGACTCGGCGTCGGTCTGCTCGGCGCTGGCGTCGGTCCGGCCCGGGGTGAAGGGCACCTCGACCGTGACGCCCGCGTCCGCGGCCGCCTTCTCCACCCCGGCGTTGCCGGCCAGGATGATCAGGTCGGCCAGGGAGATCTTCTTCCCGTCCGTGGCGCTGCTGTTGAACGACTGCTGGATGCCCTCCAGGGTCCGCAGCACTCCGGCCAGGTGGTCGGGGTTGTTGACCTCCCAGCCGTTCTGCGGCTCGAGCCGGATCCGCGCGCCGTTGGCGCCGCCGCGCTTGTCACTGCCGCGGAACGTCGAAGCCGACGCCCACCCGGCCGCGACCAGCTGCGATACCTGCAGCCCGGAGGACAGGATTTCCCGCTTGAGACCGGCGACGTCGTTCGCGTCGACCAGCGCGTGGTCCACGTCCGGCACCGGGTCCTGCCAGATCAGTTCCTCGGCCGGGACCTCGGGGCCGAGGTAGCGGGCCCGCGGGCCCATGTCGCGGTGGGTGAGCTTGTACCAGGCCCGGGCGAACGCGTCGGTGAAGGCCTGCTGGTCGTCCTTGAACCGGCGCGAGATCGGCTCGTAGATCGGGTCGTAGCGCAGCGACAGGTCGGTGGTCAGCATGCGCGGCTCGCGCTGGCCGTCACCGTATGCTTCCGGCACCAGGCCAGCCCCGCCGCCGTCCTTGGGCCGCCACTGCTTGGCCCCGGCCGGGGACAGGAACTGCTCCCACTCGTAGCCGAACAGGATGTGGAAGAACTCGTTGTCCCAGCGGGTCGGGTGGTAGGTCCAGGTGACCTCGATGCCGCTGGTGATGGTGTCCGGGCCCTTGCCGGTGCCGAAGTCCGATTTCCAGCCGAAGCCCTGGTCCTCGAGCGGGGCGGCCTCGGGGTCGGGGCCGACGCTCTCGGCCGGGCCCGCGCCGTGCGTCTTGCCGAAGGTGTGACCGCCGGCGATCAGGGCCACCGTCTCCTCGTCGTTCATGGCCATCCGCCCGAACGTCTCCCGGATGTGCCGGGCCGCGGCCAGGAAGTCGCCACTGGCCTCCGGGCCCTCCGGGTTGACGTAGATGAGGCCCATGGTGTCGGCGCCGAGCGGCTCCTCGAACTTGTCGTCCGCGCTCCAGCGCTCGGTGGCCAGCCACTCGGTCTCCGAGCCCCAGTACACGTCGGCGTCGGGCTCGTAGACGTCCACCCGGCCGCCGGCGAAGCCGAACGTCGGGAAGCCGCCGGACTCCAGGGCCACGTTGCCGGCCAGCACGATCAGGTCGGCCCAGGACAGCTTCTTGCCGTACTTCTTCTTGACCGGCCACAGCAGCCGCCGCGACTTGTCCAGGCTGACGTTGTCCGGCCAGCTGTTCAGCGGTGCGAACCGCTGCTGGCCCGAGCCGGCCCCGCCCCGGCCGTCGCCCAGCCGGTAGGTGCCCGCCGCGTGCCAGGCCATCCGGATGAACAGGCCCGCGTAGCTGCCGAAGTCAGCCGGCCACCAGTCCTTGGAGTCGGTCAGCACCGCGTTGATGTCGGCCTTCACGGCGGCCAGGTCGAGCGTGCTGAACTCGGCCCGGTAGTCCAGCTCACCGTGGAAGGGGTCGGTCCCGGGGGCGTTCTTGTTGAGGATCTTCAGGTTGAGGCGGTTCGGCCACCATTCGCGGTTGGCGTCACCCTGCGTGGGGTCGACCCGGCCGTGAACGACTGGGCATCCCTCGGCACTGGCGCCCCCTGATACCTCAGCAGCCTCAGGGGTCTCACCGTCGGCGATGATCGGGTCATGGTTTTGCTGCTCGGACATGAAAATCCTTCCCGGGCGGTCTCAGGAACTGCGGGCGGTCGAACAGTCGGGGCACAGGCCCCAGAAGATGACCTGGGCCTCGTCGATCGAGAACCCGTGGTCGTCAGAAGCGGTCAGGCAGGGCGGCTCACCCACCACGCAGTCCACATCGACGACGCTGCCGCAGGACCGGCACACGATGTGGTGGTGGTTGTCGCCGACGCGGCCTTCGAACCGGGCCGGGTGCCCAGCCGGTTCGATGCGGGCGATCAGGCCCGCCGCGGTGAGCGCGTGCAGGGCCTCATACACGGCCTGCACGGAAATGGAACCCAGGCGGTCGCGCACCCGGTTGGCGATCGTGTCCACGTCGAGGTGGTCCCCGGCGCGGACGGTCTCCAGCAGGGCGATGCGGGCCGCGGTCACCCGCAGTCCGGCCTGGCGCAACTCGTCGGCCGGAACGGGCGGCTGGGGAACAGGCACGTCGCTAACCTATCCGGATAAACGTGAATGGTTCAAGAGAACTAATCATGCAAGATCGTCTCAAAATGATCCGGTCCTGGTGAACACCCAGGTCAGCGCGCTGAGGCCGCCTGCTCTACGGCCGCGGTGATGCTGTCGCCGTCCGGATCGACCTCGGTCCCGTTGACCCGGACGGTCGGGGTGCCGGGCACGCTGGCGTCGACCGCGCCGGCGGTCACGAAGTCTGGCCAGTCCAGGTAGCGCCCCTGGCCCGTGCACGAGGTGAAGGCGGCCGGGTCCAGCCCCGCCGCCTGGGCCACCCCGGCGATCTCGGCGTCGCTCAGCCCGGGGCCGCCCTCCTCAGGTTGCTGCACGAACATCTGGTGCGTGAACTCGACGAACCGGCCCAGGTCCGATGCGCACCCGGCCGCCGCCGACGCCCGGGTCGAGTACCGGGTGGTGGACGCCTCATCGAGGAAGTTCATCGGGTGGTACACCAGGGTGGCCTGGTGGCTCCCGGCCAGCGCCGCCAGCGCGTCGGCCGCGTTCAGCTCGAACCGCTGGCAGAACGGGCACAGGAAGTCGATGTACATGTCGACCCGGACCGGCCCGTCGCCCACGGCGATGCCGTCGCCTTCGGGGGTGGCCCCGGCGGGCAGCTGATCCGGCTTCTTCGGCTCACTCATGACCCCAACCTAGCCAGCCCGTCCGGTGCGGGCTCAGTCACCCCAGCCACTCGAACATAATATTGAATGTCGAGTGGTTCGGCTGCTACTGTTCGTGCTTGTGGACGATTGCCAAGGGGGAACGATGCTGAGCACTCGGCAAGAGCAGGTGCTTGAGTTTGTCCGGGCCGGGGTGGCCCGGCACGGATACCCGCCGTCGATCCGCGAAATCGGGGATGCGGTCGGCCTGCGCAGCACGTCCAGCGTGGCCTACCAGCTCAAGATGCTGCAGGAGAAGGGCTACCTGCAGCGCGATCGCGGCCGTCCGCGGACCATGGAGCTGCTGTCGTCCGAGCCGCCCGCCGCTCAGAGCGCGCCGCCCAGGAAGTCCGGCCCGGTGCTGCCCTCGTTCGACATCCCGTCCCAGGAGCCGGCCTACGTGCCCTGGGTCGGGCACATCGCGGCCGGTGGCCCGATCCTGGCCAAGCAGTCGATCGAGGACACCTTCCCGCTGCCCAAGCAACTGGTCGGCGAGGGTGAGCACCTGATCCTGCAGGTCCGCGGGGACTCCATGATCGACGCCGCCATCACCGACGGGGACTGGGTGGTGGTCCGCCGTCAGCAGGACGCCGACAACGGCGACATCGTGGCGGCCACGTTCGAGGGCCAGAGCCGGGAAGAGGACGAGGCCACGGTGAAGACGTTCAAGCGGGTCGACGGCCACGTCTGGCTCATCCCGCACAACCCGCGCTACAGCCCAATTCTCGGCGATGACGCCAAGATCATCGGCAAGGTCGTCTCGGTCCTTCGCCGCATCTGAGCTTGCCGGGAAGGCCACCGGCAAAACATTTGCCAAATGACAA
>DASXJM010000714.1:0-3860 GCA_036497405.1 Streptosporangiaceae bacterium
CTGGCCGCCATGCGCGAGGCCCAGGAGATCGGGAACCGCATCGGCTGCCCGATCGCCGAGACCCCCGAGGACCGGATCCTGGTGACCAGGAAGCTCGGCGCGTTCACCACCTCGATGCTCCAGGACGCCCGGGCCGGGCGCAGCCTGGAACTGGACGCCCTGGTCGGCGCGGTCCGGGAGATCGGCGGGCTGGTCGGCGTGCCGACCCCGGCGGTGGACGCGCTGTACGGGCTGACCCGGCTGTGGGCGAGATGTCACTTACAGTTCGCGAGTCCGTAAGGGCGTAGTGTCCGCGTTTGGCATGCGCGTGTTCCACGTTGTGAGCATGCGGATCGCGATCATTACGGAGTCGTTCGCGCCCGACCTGAACGGTGTCGCCAACTGCGTCCTGCGGGTGGCCGACCACCTGGTCCGGCGTGGTCACCAACCGCTGATCATCGCCCCCGAGCCGGCCGCCACGGCCGACGGGGCCCGGCCCGGATCGTTCCCCTACCCCGTCGAGCGGGTCCCCTCGGTGTCCCTGCCGGGTTACCCGGGCTTCCGGCTCGGCCTGCCCAGCCGGGCCATCAAGGCCGCCCTGACCCGGCACCGCACCGACCTGGTCCACCTGGCCAGCCCGGTGTTCCTGGGCGCCACCGGCCGCACGGTCACCCGCCACCTCGGGCTGCCCGCCATCGCGGTGTACCAGACCGACATCCCGGCCTACGCCCGGGCCTACGGCTGGCACGGCGCCGGGGAGGCCGCCGCCTGGCGCTGGCTGCGCCGCATCCACAACGGCGCCGATCGCACCCTGGCCCCGTCGTCGGCGGTCATGACCCAGCTGCGGGCGCACGGGTTCGACCGGCTCTGGCTGTGGGGCCGCGGCGTCGACCTGGACTGCTTCGGCCCCGGCCACCGCAGCCAGGACCTGCGCCGGGAGCTGGCCCCGAACGGCGAGGTGCTGGCCGGGTACGTGGGCCGGCTGGCCACCGAGAAGCGGGTCGACCTGCTGGCCGGGGTGGCGGAACTGCCCGGGGTCCGGCTGGTGGTGGTGGGGGGCGGGCCGGCCGCGGAGGCGCTCCGCCAGCGGATGCCGGCCGCGGTGTTCCTGGGTGAGCAGCGCGGGGCCCAGCTGGCCCGGACCTACGCCAGCCTGGACGTGTTCGTGCACAGCGGGCCGCACGAGACCTTCGGCCAGACCCTGCAGGAGGCGGCGGCCAGCCGCCTGCCGGTGGTCGCGCCGGCCGCGGGGGGACCGCTGGACCTGGTCGAGCCCGGGGTCACCGGCGCCCTGGTCACGCCGGGCGACGGTGCGGCCATCACGGCCGCGGTGGCCCGGCTGGCCGCCGACCCGGCCCTGCGCACCGCCCAGGGCCGGGCCGGGCAGCGGAAGGTCCAGGGCCGCACCTGGGCCGCGCTGGGCGACACCCTGATCAGCCACTACGCCGCCGTGCTACGGCCAGCCCGGCAAACCGGCTCCGCCGACCAGCCGGCCGGAGCAGCAGCGTGACGGTTTTCGCCGCGCTGGGCGACTCGATCACGCTGGGCATCGGGGATCGCGGGCCGGGCCGGGCCTGGCGCGGCTGGGCCGCCCTGCTGGCCGAGGGTCTGCGCGAGCCCCGGCTGCACAACCTGGCCGCGTCCGGGGCCCAGTCGGCCGACGTGGAACGCGACCAGCTGCCGCGCGCCCTGGAACTGCGGCCCGACGTGGCCAGCGTGATCGTGGGCATCAACGACACGCTGCGTTCCAGCTTTGACCCCCGGCGGATCGCGCGGTCGGCCGAGCACACGGTGGGGGCGTTGCGCTCGGCCGGGGCTGAGGTGCTGACCCTCCAGCTCCCCGACCCCGGCCTCATGCTCGGCCTGCCCGCGGCGCTGAGCCGGCCGCTGGCCCGCCGCATCCACATCGTCAACACGATCATGGACGACGTATCGGCCCAGTTCGGCGCGCTGGTGTTCGACGCGGCCGGCGACCCGGGCACCTACGACCGGCGGATGTGGAGCGTGGACCGGATGCATCCCAGCGAGCGCGGGCACCGGCTCATCGCCGCTCGCTTCTACGACCAGCTGGCCGCGGTGGGGATGCCGCTCGGCACCCGGCCCGGGGCCGAGCCGACCAGCCCGCCCCCGACCAAGCGGGCCCAGGCGGCCTGGATGGCCACCAAGGGCACCGGCTGGGTCATCAAGCGGTCGACCGACCTGGTGCCGTACCTGGTGTTCATGGGGCTGCGGGAGCTGTGGGGAACGTCGGCGCGGGAGGACGACCAGCCCGGCCCGCGCGGGGACGACGGCGTGGGCCGGCCCGCCGACTCCGTGGCTGGCTCCTGACCACCGGCTGGCCAGCCTCGGCTGCCAGCATCGGCTGCCAGCATCGACTGGCCAGCCGCTCGGCTTACCGGCTAAATTGGCCGGAATTGCCGTAGCCAACTTCCCCGGAATACGAGGCAGGTCACCCCGCGTATGCACATCGTCATCGCTGGCTTCATCGTGGGCATTCTGGTCGGCCTGACCGGTTCCGGAGGCGGGGCGCTGATGACGCCCATCCTCATCCTGCTGTTCGGGGTGTCGCCCAGCGCCGCGGTGTCCAGCGACATCGTGGCCTCGGCGATCATGAAGCCGTTCGGCGGCGCGATCCACTTCCGGCGCGGCACCGTGCACGGTGGCCTGGTGCTGTGGCTTTCGATCGGGTCGGTGCCGGCCGCGTTCGCGGGGGTCTTCATCGACCACGCGCTCGGGTCCGGGCAGGTCATGCAGACCCGGATCGAGTACGCGATGGGCGCCGCGCTGATCATCGCTTCGGCGGCCCTGATCTACCGGCTGCTGCTGGACAGCGTCCGGGCCCGGCGGTCGCCCGCGCCCGGGGGTCCCGCCGCTGGGGCCGCCCTTGGGGCCGCCCCTGGGGGTGACGACGAGCCGGTGATCGCGGTCCGGCGCGCGCTGACCGTGGCCGTCGGGGTGTTCGGTGGCCTGCTGGTCGGCATCACTTCGGTCGGGTCGGGCTCGCTGATGATCGTGCTGCTGATGATGCTGTACCCGCAGATGTCGATGCGGCGCCTGGTCGGCACGGACATCGTGCAGTCGATGCCACTGGTCGGCTCGGCGGCCATCGCCCACGCCCTGTTCGGCAACCTGGAGTTCGGCCTGTCGCTGTCGATCGCGGTCGGCAGCATCCCCGGGGTCATCATCGGCTCGCTGATCTCGGCCCGGGCCAGCAACTTCCTGCTCCGCCCGATCCTGGCCGTGGTCCTGGGCGCCACCGCGCTCAAGCTGCTCGGGCTGGGCACCGACGCCCTGGCCATCACGGTGGCGGTCTTCGTCGCGGTCGGCCTGCCGCTGTGGGCGGCGCTGGACGGCCGGGCCTGGCCGGACCGGGACTGGCGGGCCGCCGGCTACCAGCGGCGCCGGTGGCTGACCGCGATGCTGCTGGGCGCCCCGATCGTCGTCGGCCTGGTCACGGCGGTCGTCTACTTCGCCCGGGTCCGGTCCCGGCTGGCCGCGGCCGCGAAAAGCGAGATCCCGCCGCGCGCCCCCGTGGCCGCGGCGGGATCTGCCCGGACCCCCCGGATCTAGCCTCCCTAGCCGCGGGCCTTGCGCCGGTACAGGTGCACGGCCAGCGGCGCGAACACGGCCAGCATCAGCAGCGACCAGCCGGTCACGGCCAGCACCGGGTGCTCCATGGGCCAGCTGTGGATGGCGGCGGCCGGGTTCGGGTTGCCGAAGTAGTGCCGGGTCGCGGCGGCCAGCGAGCTCATCGGGTTCCACTCCGCCACCGGCTGCAGCCAGCCCGGCATGGCCTGGACCGGAACGAACGCGCTGGAGATGAAGGTCAGCGGCAGGAAGATGATGAACCCCGCCTGCTGAGCCGCCTCCGGACTGCGCAG
>DASXJM010000715.1:0-2623 GCA_036497405.1 Streptosporangiaceae bacterium
TCGACCTGCGCGGTCCCGACGTGCCGCGGCTGCTCAACCTGGTGTACGTGAACAAGTGGTCCAAGCTCGGCCTCGGCCGGGTCAGGTACGGCGTGATGTGCGCCGAGGACGGCGTGGTCTTCGACGACGGCGTCACCGGCCACCTGGGCCCGGACCACTACCTGATGAGCACTACGTCCTCGGGGGCCGCGGCCGTGTGGGAGTGGCTGGAGAACGTGCTGCAGACCATGCACCCGGACTGGGCGGTGCACGTCACCCCGGTGACGACCGCCTACGCCAGCATGAACGTGGCCGGGCCCGCGTCCCGGGACCTGCTGCTGCGGGTGACCGAGGGTGTCGACCTGGCCAACGAGGCGTTCGGCTACATGGAGGTGCGGACCGGGCGGATCACCGGGGTCGACGGGTGCGTGCTGTGGCGGATCGGGTTCACCGGCGAGCTGTCGTACGAACTGCACGTCCCGGCCGGCTACGGGCTGCACGTCTGGGAGACGCTGATGGACCGCGGCGCCGACCTCGGGATCGAGCCGTTCGGGGTGGAGGCCCAGCGCATCTTGCGGCTGGAGAAGGGCCACCTCATCGTGGGGCAGGACACCGACGGCCTGACCCGCGGCTTCAGCGCGGGTCTCGACTGGGCGATCAAGCTGGACAAGGACGACTTCCTCGGCAAGCCCGAGCTGGCCTGGCAGCACGATAATGCCTCCAGCGGCCGGGGCCCGGGCATGCAGCTGGTCGGGCTGCAGCCCGAGGACGGCTCGGTGGTGCCGCCCGAGGCGAGCCAGATCGTCGACGGGCCGCGCATCGCGGGCCGGATCACGTCGAGCCGGATGTCGCCCACGCTCGGCCGCTCGATCTGCCTGGGGCAGGTCTCGGCTTCGCTCGCGGCCCCGGGAACCCTGGTCACGGTCCGGCTGCCCGGCGGCCGGGTGATCGGCGCCCGGGTGACCGAGCACCTCGCTCACGTGGATCCCGAAGGGAGCCGGATGCGTGTCTGAGCCTGTGTCCAGGAGTCCGATTGCCCCGGCTCCCCCGGTGCGGGTGGAGGCAGGCTGGGAGGTGAGCGGCTGCCGCAGCGAGGCCGCGCTCACGATCACCGACTGCACGCCGCTGGCCAAGGTCCACCTGCGGGCACCGTGGAACGGCGCGATGGCCAAGGCGCTGGGGGTGCCGTTCGGGCGGGCCGACCGGGACGGTGCTAGTCAGGGCGGGGCTAGCCAGGACGGGGCTAGCCAGGACGGGGGCTGGCTGGTCGTCGGATCCGGCCCCGGCGAGTGGCTTGTGCTGGCCCCGCCGGACGCGGCCGCGGCGGTGACCGACTGGCTGGCCACGGTGGCGGCCGACGCGGCGGCCGACGAGTTCGTCAGCACGACCGACCTGACCCATGGCCGGGCGCTGGTCCGGGTCACCGGGCCGGACGCGGCCGGCTTGCTGGCCCGGCTGTGCGGGACCGACCTAGAGGACGACATGGCGCCCGACGGGGCGGCCCTGCGGTCGGGGGTGGCCGGCGTGGCCACCGACATCATCAGGGACGACCCCATGATCGATGGGGCCGCCGTGCCCTCCTACCTGCTGCACTGCGAGCGGTCGTCGGGCCAGTATCTGTTCGGCGCGCTGGTCAGCGCGGGCGAATCGCTCGGCATCGGCGTCGACGGCTTCCGCCTGCCCGGTATCTAACTGTTGAGAAGAGGAACACCATGGCCTTCCCGAGCGACCTGGAGATCGCGCGCGGCGCGGCGCTGAAGCCGCTCGAGGACATCGCGGACGCGATGGGCATCGCCTCGCACCTGCTCGAGCCGCACGGCGAGGAGGTGATGAAGATCAAGCTCGAGGCCATCGCGGAGCTGTCCGGCCAGCCCGCGGCCAGGTACGTGGTGGTGAGCGCGATCACCCCCACGCCGCTCGGCGAGGGCAAGACCACCACGACGGTCGGCCTCGGGCAGGGGTTCAAGCACATCGGGAAGCGGGCCACGGTCGCGATCCGGCAGCCGTCGATGGGGCCCACGTTCGGCATCAAGGGCGGCGCGGCCGGCGGCGGGTACAGCCAGGTCGTCCCCATGGAGGCGCTCAACCTGCACCTGACCGGCGACATGCACGCCGTCACGGCGGCCCACAACCTGCTGGCCGCGATGCTCGACAACCACATCTACCAGGGCAACACGCTCCGCATCGACCCGCACAACATCACCTGGCGGCGGGTGCTCGACGTCAACGACCGCGCGCTGCGCAACATCGTCATCGGGCTGGGCGGACGGGCGGACGGGGTGCCCCGGCAGACCGGCTTCGACATCACCGCGGCCTCCGAGGTCATGGCGACGCTGGCGCTGGCCGGCTCCCTGGCCGACCTGCGCGCCCGGCTGGGCCGGATCGTGATCGGCTACACCGGGGAGGGGACCCCGGTCACCGCCGAGCAGCTGGCCGGGGCCGGGTCGATGGCGGTCCTGCTGCGCGACGCGATCAAGCCGAACCTGCTCCAGACGCTGGAGAACACGCCGGTGCTGGTGCACGCCGGGCCGTTCGGGAACATCGCCACCGGGAACTCCTCGGTGATCGCCGACCTGATCGGCATCCACGCCGGCGACTACCTCGTCACCGAGGCCGGCTTCGGCGCGGACATGGGCGCCGAACG
>DASXJM010000716.1:0-11034 GCA_036497405.1 Streptosporangiaceae bacterium
GGCTGCGCCGCCACCGTGCGGGAGACCGAGGAGAACGCCGAAGGCGGCTTCGAAGTGGTCACCGTGGGCAGCCAGCGCTTCCGGCTCGAGGCCCTGGACGACTCCAAGCCCTACTTCCAGGGCCAGGTGGAGTTCCTGCCCGAGGACGAGGGCGACTCGGCGGCCGCGGGCCGGGCCGCGCACCTGGTCGCCGAGGCCTTCCAGGCCTACCTGGACGTGCTCACCGCGCGCGGCCTGGCCCAGGTCAACGTGCCCGACCTGCCCGAAGAGCCCGTGCTGCTGTCCTACCTGGTGGCCGCGTCCATGATCATCGATCTGCCCGACCGCCAGGCGCTGCTGGCCGAGCCGGATTCGATCAGCCGCCTGACCGCGGAGCGGGCCATGCTGGTCCGCGAGACCACCATGCTGCAGACCCTCACCGCCCGCCCCGCTCCCGACCTCCGCTACGCCCCCTTCAACCCCAATTAACCTCGGGCTGCGCCGGGGCCGCGCCGCCCTCACGTCCGCGCCGCCCTCACGTCCGCGCCGCCCTCACGTTCGGGTCACCAGCACCGACGCCGGCAGGTCCCGGGACGACCAGCCCACCTCGACCAGGTACTCGCCCGGCGGGTAGACCCAGTCGCCCGCGGCCTCGTCCCAGCGGCCGAACGCCCGGGCCGGGACCGTCACGCGCGCCTGCGCGGTCTCACCCGGCCCGGCCGTCAAACCGGCGAACGCGGCCAGCGTGCGCACCGGCCGGCTCGGGTCCCCATCGGGCGGGCGCACATACACCTGCTGAACGTCACGCCCAGGGCGCTCACCCAGATTGCGGCCCGTGAGCGTGAGTTCCAAGACCGCCGCGGGGCCGGCCGGCCGGGTCTGGCCCGGCCCTTCCACGCGCACCGAATCCAGCGACCAGGTGGTGTAGCCCAGGCCATGCCCGAACGGGAACCGCGGCTCGGCCCCGGACCGGTCAAAGCCGCGGTAGCCGATGAGCAGGCCCTCGTCGTAGTGCAACGTCCCGTCGACCGGGATCGCGTGCAGCACCGGGCAGTCGGCCTCGGCCGCGGGCAGGGTCACCGGTAGCCGGCCACCCGGCTCGACCCGGCCCAGCAGCACGTCGGCCAGGGCCTCACCGGTGGCCTGCCCGGGCAGCCAGGCGCAGCCGACCGCGGCCACGTCGTCCGCCCACGGCATCAGCACCGGCATGCCGCTGTTGACCACCACGATCGTCCGGTCGTTGACCGCGGCCACCGCCCGCACCAGTTCGTCCTGCCGCCCGGTCAGGCCCAGGCCCAGCCGGTCGAAGCCCTCGCTCTCGGTGGCCGGGCCGGATCCGACCACCACCACCGCGGCGTCGGCTCCGGCCGCCGCCCGCACGGCCGCGGCCAGCATGGCGTCCTCGTCCGGGGCGGGCACCACCCCGAGCCGGATCGAGATCGGCCCCTGGGCCCAGTTCTCCGGCAGCAGGGCCACCTCGACCTCGGCCTCCTGGCCGGCCCGAAGGTCCACGGTGGCCCGGATCTCACCCGGGCGGACCATGGCCTCGACCGGGTCGGCCGGGACCGGGGTCCGGCCCTGGGCCTGGACCGTGCCGTCGACGGTCAGGGTGAGCTGGCCGACGCCGCCCGCGCCGACCAGGTGCGGGCCGTCCTGGCCGGCCCGGAACCGGGCCCGCAGGATGATCCGGCCCTGGCCGCCCCAGCCCACGCCCTCGGGCAGGTTGTCCCACCAGGTGAACATGGTCGCGGTGCGGTGCTCGGCGGCCAGCAGGTCCCCGCGGCCGGCCCGGAACTCCAGCCGGGTGCCGGGCTGGCCGGTGACCGGGTCAACCAGGGTGGCCGGGTCCGGCTCGGGCACGGCCGCCCAGGTGATGCAGCCCGGTTCGGTGACCAGCTCGGTGGTCACCTCGGCTTGGCTGGCCAGGGCCGCCCGCAGGGCCTGCGCCGGGCTGAGGGCCCCGGTCGGCGGGACCGAGGCGCTGCCACCGCCCTGGGTCACCGGGTGTACCGCGTTCGGCCCGATCAGGGCCAGCCGCCGCACGTCCCCGCCTAGGGGGAGGGCGCCGTCCTCGTTGCGCAGCAGCGTGAACGCGGCCGCCGCCGCCCGCCGCAGCAACTCCGGATCGGCCCGCCCGGCCTCGTCGGCCCCGGCTTCCTTCCGGGCGCCGTCAATCGTCCCGGCCACGTGCAGCAGCCGCCGGACCTTGTCGTCGATCAGTTCTTCCGGGACCAGCCCGGCCCGGACCGCGGCCGCCAGCTGCGCGCCCCAGGGACCACCGGGCCCCGGCATGACCAGGTCCAGCCCGGCCAGCGCGGTCGCCTCGGTGCTGCGGGCCGCGTGCCAGTCCGACAGCACCGCCCCGGCAAAGCCCCACTCGTCCTTGAGCACGCCGCGCAGCAGCGTGGTGTTCTCGGTCATGGTCGCGCCGTTGACCGAGTTGTACCCGGACATCACCACGGCCGCGCCCGCCTCCCGCACGCAGGCCTCGAACGGCACCAGGTACAGCTCGCGCAGCACGGACTCGGCCGCGCGCACGTCATAGGTCCAGCGCTGGGTCTCCGACTCGTTGCACAGGTAGTGCTTGACCGCGCAGGCCACCCCGGCGCTCTGCACGCCGCGCACGTAGGCGGCGGCGATGCCCGCGGTGAGCACCGGGTCCTCGGAGAAGCACTCGAACCCGCGCCCGCCCAGCGGCGTGCGCATCAGGTGCACGGTGGGAGCGAGCAGGATGTCGATGTTCTTGGCCCGGGCTTCGGCCCCGAGCGCCCGGCCGACCTCGGCCACCAGGCCCGGGTCCCAGGTCGCGCCGAGCGCCGACGGGCACGGCAGGCTGGAGGATGGGGCCCGCTCGTCCATGACCACGCCGCGCACGCCCGCGGGCCCGTCGGACATGGCCAGCGGGCGCAGCTTCAGCCGGTCCTCGGCCGGCAGGCGCCAGTTGTCGGCCCCGGTCAGCAGGCGGATCTTGCCATCCAGATCGAGAGCGGTCAGATCCAGGCCGGCCAGGTCCAGGCCCGGGTCCGGATCCAGCGGAGGGGACGGAGCGGGCTCCGCGCCGAGGCGCGGAGCCCGCTCGTCATAGCGGTTCTTCACTTAGGAGGCGGGCTTCAGGTGAGTCAGGATGTAGCCCACTTCCGGGTCGTCCGGCGCCGGGTCCATGTAGGGGTTGGACTGGGTGGCCCAGCCGGTGATCCGGGCCGTGCTGTACTCGTTCCAGTCCGCGCCGTACATCAGCGGAATGGTCGGCATCTCGGTGGATTCGGTGTTCTCCAGGATGTTGAGCTGCTTCTGCTGCTCGGCCGTGTTGTTGGTGTTCTCGAACGCGGTGATCGCGGCCTGGGCGGCGTTGTTGCTGTACCGGCCGTAGTTGGAGGCCGCGCTGGCGCCGAGCTTGGCGGTCAGCGTGTTGTCCATCCAGTACTGGAACTGGCCGAACGGGTACGGGTTGGAGGTACCGCCCGCGCCACCGCCCCAGTGCACGGCGGTCTGGAAGTTGCCGTCCTGGACGTCGGTGAACCACGAGGGCGCGGCCACTCCGTCCACGGTGGCGTTGATGCCCACGGCCTTCATCTGGCCCGCGATCAGCTGGGCGTCCGCGTAGTAGTCGGTGAACGCGGTCGGGTCCTCGACCGCGAACGAGATCTCCTTGCCGCCCTTGGCCCAGAAGCCCTTGCTGTCCTTCTTGTAGCCGTCCGCGGTCAGGATCGACGACACCTTGCCGGCGTTGGCCGTGGGGGACAGGTCGTTGGCCAGCTTGGCGTCCAGGAACTGCTGCTGCGCGGGCAGGATCAGGCCGCTGGAGGAGCTGGCCGGGGCCTCGTAGCCGTACTCACCCTTGACCGACAGCTGCTGGCGGTTGATGCCGGCGCTGATGGCCTGGCGCACCTTGGGGTCGGCCAGCGGGCCGCCCTTGGCCTGGTTGATCCACAGCGTCACCGTGTTGCCGCCCGGGAACCAGTAGTGGTTGTGGGTCGGGTCCTTGCTGGTGTACAGCTGCTTCAGGTTCGGGATCTCGTTCCCGGCCCAGTCCAGCTGGCCCGCGGCCAGCGCGGTGGTGGCGGCCTGGTTACCCGAGTAGTAGGGGATGTTGACCTGGTTGATCGCGGGCTTGCCCCCCCACCATTTCGGGTTGGACACGAACGTGACCTGCTGGGTGGTGAACGTCTTCAGGATGTACGGCCCGGAGCCGACCGGGTTGGCCACCGCGGCCGTGGCCACGTTGCTGAGCGAGGAGAACGTGTGCTTGGGCACCATGAACGTGTTGCCCAGGATGGAGAACAGGTTCGCGTACTGGGCGGCCTGGAAGTTGAGCACCAGGGTGCTGGCGTTGGGGGCCGCGACGCTGGTGATGGTGGGCAGGCCGCTGTAGTTGGCGGCCGCGTTGGACTTGATCGTGTTGAACGTGAACGCGGCGTCGGCGCTGGTGAACGGCGTGCCGTCGCTGAACTTCACCCCGGTGCGCAGGTTGACGGTGAGCGTCTTGCCCCCGTTGGACCAGGCGTACTTGGTGCCCAGCTCGGGGTGGATGTCGCCCGGCTTGAGCGCGTTGAACTCGAACAGCGGCTCGTACAGCAGCGACTTGGCGTCCACCTGGGAGGCGAACGAGTTCACGTCGAACGGGTTGAAGTTCTTGGTGAACGTGACGCCGGTCACCGCTTCCTCGGTGATCGAGGTGGTCTTGGCCGTGCTCCCGGACCCGGATTTGCCGCTGTGCCCGCTGCTTGAGCAGGCCGCGACCCCCAGGCCGAGGATCATCGCGGCCGCGATGCCCTTAACGTATCTGTGACTCATTGCTCTAAACTCCAAATGCCCGGCCGGTTCTTCACCGGCCAGCGTTGTTGACCGTGTCGGGGTCTTTTCGCCAGGTGTTACGGTGCGGGCCGGCCGGGTGCACGGCTGGCCGCGGTGCTGCCGCCCGCGGGCGGCAGCAGGTTCGGGCTAAGCGGTGGCGCGGCTCGTCAACTCATCACCCCTCCTTGACTGGTTTCTTCTGGGCCGGGCTCAGGTCGCTGGCGTGCAGCCAGCAGGCGGCGGTGTGCCCGGAAGCGACGGTGATGCTCGGCGGCCGCTGCTCCCGGCACACGGCCATGGCGTGCGGGCACCGGGGGTGGAACCGGCATCCGGACGGCGGGGACACCAGGCTGGGCGGGGCGCCGCGCCCAGCCAGCGACGGCGGCTCGGGCCGGGCCGGGTCCGGGGCCGCCGACAGCAGCAGCTGGGTGTACGGGTGGGCCGGGGCATCGGTCAGCTCGGTGCTGGGCGCGGACTCGACCAGCTCGCCCGCGTACATGACCACGATCTTGTCGGCCAGGTAGCGGGCCGAGGCGATGTCGTGGGTGACGTACAAGATGGCCAGCTGCGACTTCTCCCGCAGGTCGGCCAGCAGGTTCAGCACGCCGAGCCGGATCGACACGTCCAGCATGGACACCGGCTCGTCGGCCAGCAGCACGTCCGGCTGCACGGCCAGGGCGCGGGCGATGGCCACCCGCTGCCGCTGGCCGCCGGACAGCTCGTGCGGGTACTTGTCGATGAACCGGGACGGCGGATCCAGGGCCACCCGCCGCAGCAGGCTGTCCATGGCCCCGTCCAGGTCGCCCTCGGCCAGATTGTGGATCTTCAGCGGCCGTTCCAGGTGGTACCGGACCGAGTGCACCGGGTTCAGCGACGCGAACGGGTCCTGCAGCACCAGCTGGACCCGGCCCGCGTACTCCTGCCGGTGCCGCTGCCCGGTCGGCACGTTCTGCCCGTCCAGCAGCAGCTGGCCCGAGGTGGGGCTGATGATCCGGGCCAGCATCCGGGCCAGAGTGGACTTCCCGGAGCCGCTCTCGCCCACCACCGCGGTGACCGAGGAGCGGGGCAGGGTCAGCGACACGTTCTCCACCGCGTGCACGGTGGCCCGCGGCCGCAGCCCGCGCCGGACGTGGAAGTGCTTGGTCAGGTCGCGGGCTTCCAGCACGGACTCGGTGATCGTCTCGGTCACGATGTTCCCTCCTCGGCGGCCTCAGCCGCGGGGGCCGGAGCGGGCGCGGGATCAGCCGGCCCGGCCTGGGCCGGATCAGGCTGGCCCAGTTCCGCCGGCACGTGCGGCGACTGCGGATCATGCAGCCAGCAGGACACCTCGCGCGGGCTGCGGCCGGCCGCCGCGGGCCCGTGGCTCAGCGGCACCAGTTGCGGTACCTCCGCCGAGCACCGGTCCATGGCGTGCAGGCAGCGGGGGTGGAACGCGCAGCCGGACGGGATCGACTTCAGGTCAGGCGGGGACCCGGCGATGCCGGTCATGGCCTTCCGTTCCCCGTGCATGGGCGGGAACGAGTTCAGCAGCCCGTAGGTGTACGGGTGCCGCGGCGACCGGAACAGTGACTCCGATCCGGCCCGCTCGACCAGCCGGCCGGCGTACATGACCGCGATCTCGTCGGCCAGCTCGATCAGCAGCGACAGGTCGTGGGTGATGAACAGGGCGGCGAAGCCCAGATCGTCGCGCAGCCGGACCAGTTCCTCCAGGATCTCCCGCTGGGTCACCACGTCCAGGGCGGTGGTCGGCTCGTCCATGATCACGACCTGCGGCTCCAGGGCCAGCCCCATGGCGATCATGGCCCGCTGGCGCATGCCGCCGGACAGCTCGAACGGGTAGCTGCCGAGCCGGTCGCCGGTGATGCCGACCATCTCCAGCAGCTCGGTGGCCCGCCTGACCCGCCCCGACCGGTTCAGGTCGGGCCGGTGGGCCTTGAGCACGTCCTGGATCTGGTGCCCGATGGTGGCCACCGGGTTGAGCGCGTTCAGCGCGCTCTGCATCACCACCGAGATCTCCGACCAGCGGATCCGCTGCAGGTCACCTTCGCCCAGGTCGAGCAGGTCGGCGCTGCCGGTCACCGCGTCCGGGCCGCTCTGCGCGTTGGGCCGGGAGTGGAACAGCACCTCCCCGCCGGTGATCACGCCGGGTTCGCGCAGCAGCCGGGTGGCCGCGTAGGCCAGCGTCGACTTGCCGCTGCCGCTCTCCCCGGCCAGCCCGAGCACCTGGCCGCGGCGCAGGGTCAGGTTGGCGTCGATCACCGCGTGCACGGCGTCCTCGCCCCAGCCGTAGTCCACGCACAGGTCGCGGATCTCCAGCACCGGGTCGCCCCGGTGCGCCTGCTGGTTGATGTCGCTGCCGTTGGCCGGGACCGGGGCGATCAGGTCCGCCCCCTGTCCCGCGCTCACCGGGCCACCTTGGCGGGGCCGGCCGCGGTCACGGTCGCGGTCGCGGCGTGGTTGCGGACCACCGGGGTCAGGCCCAGCTTGGGGTGCCGGGGCAGCCCGGCCCGGCGCATGCCCTTCTTGGACAGGCCCGCCGCCCGCAGCCGCGGGTTGATGAACTCATCGACCCCGAAGTTGAGCAGGGCCAGGCCCATGCCGACCAGGGCGATACACAGGCCCGGCGGCACGAACCACCACCAGGCTCCGGTCAGCGGGGCGTTGCTGTTCTGGGCCCAGTAGAGCATCGTGCCCCAGTTCCACACCGACGTGCTGGTCACGCCGAGGTAGGCCAGCGCGATGTAGGTGCCGATCGCGTACAGCATGGTGAACAGGAACGACGACGCCACAATGGCCAGCAGGTTCGGCAGCACCTCGGAGAACATGATCCGGATCCGGCTCTCACCGATGATCCGGGCCGCCTCCACGAAGTCGCGCCGCTTCACCGACATGGTCTGGGCCCGCAGCACCCGGGCCCCCCAGGCCCAGCCGGTGATGGCGATGATCACGCCGATCAGCAGCGTGTTCGACCGGCCCGCGGCGGGCAGGTAGCTGTCCAGCACGATCAGCAGCGGCAGCCCGGGGATGGCCAGGAACACGTTGGCCGCCAGCGACAGCCCCTCGTCGGCGCCACCGCCCAGGTAACCGGCGGTGATGCCGATGATGACCGACAGCGCGGTCGCGACCAGGCCGGCGATGAAGCCGACGACCATGGTGGCCCGGGCGCCGTTCAGCAACTGGGAGAACAGGTCCGCGCCCAGGTTGCTGGTGCCCAGCCAGTGCATGGCCGAGGGGTGCAGGTTGGGCGCGAACGCATTGTCGTTGGGAGCGTAGGGCGCGACCCAGGGCCCGATCAGGGTCAGGATCGCGAACACCACGATGATGATCAGCCCGGCGATGACCTTGGGCGAGCGCGGCAGCCGCACCGCCCGGGTCACCTTGCCCTTGACCGGGACCGGGGGAGTGAGCTGGCCCGCGGGCAGCGGGGCCAGATCGTCGGCGTGGACGGACATGAGCCTCAGGCCTCCTGGCGGACGCGGGGGTCCAGGGCGACGTAAACGAAGTCGGCGATCAAGTTGGCCGCCAGTACGGTCAGCGTGATGACCAGGAAGATGCCCTGCAGCAGCGGGTAGTCCTGGTTGAGCACGGCCTGCAGCAGCAGGTTGCCGACGCCGGGGTAGTTGAACACCAGCTCGACCAGCAGCGCGCCCGACACCACCAGGCCGATGGCCAGCGAGAAGTTGGCCACGCTGGGCAGGATCGCGTTCCGGGCCGCGTAGCCGATCACCTTGCGGGTGGGCAGCCCCTTGGCCCGGGCGACCAGGACGAAGTCCTCGTCCATGGTGGTGACCATCATGTTCCGCATGCCGAGCATCCAGCCCGCGATCGAGCTGAGCACGATGGTCAGCGCGGGCAGCTCGGCGTAGCGGATCACGCTGGAGATGAAGGACCAGCTGAACCCGGGGGTCAGCCCGCGCTCGTAGTTGCCCAGCACCGGGAACCAGTGCAGGTCGCTGCCGAACACCAGCAGCAGCACCGTGCCCAGGAAGAAGTACGGCACGGCCTGGAAGAAGGTGGACACCGGCAGCAGGCCGTCCAGCCAGGAGCCCCGCCGCCAGCCCAGCGCGATGCCGAGCAGGGTGCCGAGCACGAAGCTGATCACCGTCGACACGCCCAGCAGCCCGATGGTCCACGGCAGCGTCTGGCCGAGCACCGAGCTGACCGGGGCGGACAAGGTGATCGACTGGCCCAGGTTGCCGTGGAACAGCTGGCTCCAGTAGCTGACGTACTGGGACCACAGGCTCTGGTGCAGGCCGAAGCCGAACTGCAGCTGGATGGCCTTCTGCATCTCCGGCGTGACCCGGCCCTGCAGCTTGCCGATCATGGTCTGGATCGGGTTGCCCGGCATCAGCCGGGGGACCAGGAAGTTCACGGTGATGGCCACCCAGGCGGTGACCACGTACACGGCGAGCTTGCGGAGCAGGGGGATCACGACGGATCACCCCCGGCGCAGCCGCAGCTGCGGCGGCAGATCAAGGTGGTGGGCAGCACCACGTCTCTGGAAGCCGGGGTCTCGCGGTTGATCATCGAATAGAGCACCTCGAAGGCTGTCGCACCAAGTTCCCTGATGCGCTGGCGGACGGTGGTCAGCTGGGTCTGCAGGTGCCGGGCCACCGGGATGTCGTCGAATCCGGTCACCGCCACGTCGTCCGGTACCCGGACCCCGTGTCGTTCCAGGGCGTACAGCACCCCGATGGCGGTCTGGTCGTTCGCGCACACGATCGCGCGGGGCAGGTCGGTCCGCCGGTCGAGCAGGTTGTTGATGACCCGCGCGCCGCCCCCGGCGGTGTAGTCGCCCTGCCAGCAGGCCCGGTCCAGCAGGGTCGCCCCCGCGCTGGCCACCTCGGCGGCCAGGGCCTCGAACCGGGCGATGCTGTCCGGGCTGTCGATGTGACCGCCGATGTAGCTGATCGTCCGGTACCCGTGGTCGTGCAGCAGGTGCCGGGCCAGGTCCCGCATGCCCGCGGCGTTGTCGCTGCGGACGTTGACGGTCAGGGGAGTGGCCACCGCGGCCAGCGTGACCACCGGGACCTGCCGCCCCAGCCACTCCAGCTGGTCCGGGTCCAGCACCCGGTCGTGCACGAGCAGGCCGTCGCTCTTGCGGGCCAGGGCCAGCGTGCGCCCGCCCGGGTCGTGCTCGTCCAGGTCCACCGAGCGGACCAGGATGTCGAAGCCGCGCCGCTGGGCCGCCTCGGCCACGCCCCGGTTGATCATGTCCGGGAACTGGAGGCTGTCCTCTTCGTCGGCGAACAGGTCTTCCGGGTTACGTGACGTCCACGGCAGCCGGATGATCACGCCCGCGACTTCCTTGAGCCGGACGCTGAGCGCGCGGGCCGCCCCGTCCGGCACGAACCCCAGCTCGGCCACGGCCTGCAGCACCCGGTCGCGGGTCTCCGGGCGCGGGTTCCGCCGCCCGTTGAGGACCCGGGACACCGAGGCGATGGACACCCCGGCCGCCCGGGCGACGTCGTAGATGGTCGGCGGCTGGGTCACGGCCAATGCTCCGGAACCGTCTCCGGCCCCATCGGCGGCGGCCGGTTCAGCCGGTGCCAGCCCGGCTGGTGTGAGCCCGGTGGGCGCGAGCGCGGGGACGGCGGGGCGCGCGGTGCTGTCCGCGTTGACCGTCGTTTCCGCGTCCACGGGCGGGCTCCTTCCGGACGGTGGTCCAGCGTCGGTGCCGGACCCCGACCCGGCCTCGGTGCCGGGTCTGGCCCGGCAAGCGGTAAGCGCTTACCGGGGTGTCCTGAAGGTTACGTCTGTGCCTATACCTCCCTCAAGGGCTACCGCTGCGACCGTTACGGGAAAGTGACATAGCGTTTCCGTCACCCGGATCCGGGTCGCTCCGGGCCGGGCCGGGACTCCCGCCCACCAGCCTTCGATAGGGAAAATCAACTCGGGAAAATGGTTTCCCAGCCGCTGACCAGGGGCGATATCGGTCGGCGAATAAACCGGCCGTGCCGCCCACTCCCGGCCGCACGGCCCGGCCTTCCGGTAACGGGTGCGGCCGAATGGTGCCTACGGGGAAATTCCCAGGATCCGGTCAGGAGCATTGAAACAACCACGAAACACAAGCAAGCCACTGACCTCAGGCCTTACCGGTCGCGTAACCAACGGGAAACGAGCCGGAAACCCATGTGTGGGACATATGGAGGCGTTCCGTGAAAGACCACCGGAGCGGCCGGGGTGGGTCCCAATGGTCCCTTGGGGAAGGCTCTTTGACACCCGCGTGGCCCTTCCAAGGTAGCCCCCTGGAGGCGCAGG
>DASXJM010000717.1:0-9192 GCA_036497405.1 Streptosporangiaceae bacterium
CAGCAGCTCGCAGGCGGCCCGGACTTCTTCGGCTGTGCTCACGCTGTCCAGGATGACCCCGTCGGCCAGCTCCCCGGCCAGCCGCAGCGTCCGCGGCCCGCGCGCGCCCACCAGCAGCGGTGGCGCCTGCTCGGGCGGCCAGTCCAGCGCGACCTGGTCCAGCTGCACGTACCGGCCGTCGGTGGTCACCGTGCTTCCGTGCAGCAGATCCCGGACGGCCTTGGTGTACTCGCGCAGCAG
Organism: Streptosporangiaceae bacterium; assembly: GCA_036497405.1. Classification (GTDB taxonomy): domain Bacteria; phylum Actinomycetota; class Actinomycetes; order Streptosporangiales; family Streptosporangiaceae; genus Bog-532. The sequence goes on from DASXJM010000717.1 coordinate 241, forward strand.
CGTCATCGGGGACGGCACCGCCGCGCCGATCTGGGTCATCCAGTCCTGCACCCCGTGGCCGAGGCCGGGCATGAACCGCCCCGGCCACAGCCGGGCCACGGTGGCGATCTCCATGGCGGCCAGGGCCGGGTTGCGCAACGGGACCGGCAGCAGGCCGACCCCCACCTTGATCTGGTTCGAGCAGCTCAGCGCGGCGGCCGCGGTGGTCAGGCCGCCCTCAGCGAAGCAGTCCTCCCACAGCCACAGCTCGGCGATGCCGGCCCGGTCCGCGGCCTGCACCGCGGCCCGCAGGCCTTCCGGGGGTGACTGCGGCCGGAACGTCACCCCGAGCGACGGGTCAGGCAAGGTCGGCCCCTTTCTTCGGGCGGTCGCCCGTCGTGTCCTGCAGGTAGCGCAGCACGGCCAGCACCCGCCGGTTGTCGTCGGCGTCCAGCGGCAGGTCCAGTTTCATGAAGATGCTGTTGATGTGCTTGTCCACGGCCTTGCCGGTGATGAACATGGCCCCGGCGATGGCCGCGTTGGACCGGCCCTCGGCCATCAGCCCGATCACCTCGCGCTCGCGGGCGGTCAGGCGGCCCATCGGGCCGGCCGAGCCCCGCCGGTCGTGCTGGGACAGCAGCACCTCGACCACCTTGGGGTCGAGCACGGTGCCGCCCGCCGCGACCCGGCGCACGGCATCCACGAACGCCAGCACGTCCGACACCCGGTCCTTCAGCAGGTAGCCGACGCCCTCGGTGCTGTCCTGCATCAGCTCGCGTGCGTACAACTGCTCCACGTACTGGCTGAGCACCAGGACCGGCTGGCCCGGGCGCTTGGCCCGGGCCTCGATCGCGGCCACCAGGCCTTCGTTGGTGAAGGTGGGGGGCATCCGGACGTCCATGATCACCACGTCGACCGGCTGGTGTTCCTCCATCGCCTGGGCCAGGGCCACGGGGTCGCCGACCTCGGCCACCACCTCGAAGTCGTGCGCCCGCAGCAGCCGGGCCAGGCCGTCCCGGAGCAGCGCTAGGTCTTCGGCGATGACAACTCGCACGGAACCTCCATCGTCACGGTGGTGGGGCCGCCCGCCGGGCTGCTGATGGCCAGGGTGCCGTCGAACGACTCCAGCCGCCGGGCCACGCCCTGCAGCCCGGTACCCGCGTCGAGGCGGGCACCGCCCTGGCCATTGTCCCCTACCGTGATCGACAGCAGGCCCGCGCCGTGCCGAAGTTCAATCCAGGCCGCCGAGGCCCCGCTGTGCTTGACCACGTTGGCCAGGCACTCGGCCGCCGTGAAGTACACCGCCGATTCCACCGGCACCGGGGGCCGCCCGGGCAGGCTGCCGTCGATCGCCACCGGCACCGCCACGTCCAGGGCCAGCGCGCGAATGGCCCCCTCCAGGCCCCGGTCGGCCAGTACCGGGGGCTGGATGCCGCGCATCACCGTGCGCAGGTCGTCCAGGGCGGCCAGCGTGGTCGACCTGGCCTCGGTCAGCAGCCCCGGCAACTCGGCCGGCTTGCTGGCCAGCAGGGACTCGGCCAGCCCCAGGCTCATGGCCACCGACACCAGCCGGGCCTGGGCGCCGTCGTGCAGATCCCGCTCGATGCGCTGCAACTCGGCGGCCTGGGTGTCGAGCGCGCCGGTCCGGGTCCGGGTCAGCACGTCGACCCGCTGGGCCAGTTCCTCCTCCCGCGTACCGGACTGGCTCCGGACCAGCCAGTAGTGCAGGGCCAGCGGCACGGCCAGGCCCAGGATCGGCCACACCGGCCAGAAGTAGTGGAAGCCGGACAGCATCCAGATGACCAGGAACATGACCGCGAGCGCGAACGACAGCGATGTGTGGCTGGCCAGCAGGCGCTGCCCCTTGGGTACCCGCAGGCCCCACATGAGCGCGCCCTGGAACCAGAGCGGGACGCCGAGCCCGAACCACACCCAGGCCGGCCAGAAGTGCCCGTGCGCGCCGGTCAGCAGCCAGCCGAGGGCCAGGCCGCCCCCGATGAGCACCGACAACGCGGTCTCGAAACGGAGGAACGCCCGCCAGCGCGGATAGGGCCGCCCAGAGTAGCTGGGCAGGCCTGGCTCGGCGTAGACGGTCACGATACCGACGATAAACGACGGCTTGCCCCCTGGGTATTTTCTGGCCACCCCTGGCATCAAAAGTGGGGTTAACCCCCACCGCAAGATGGGTGACAGTCCCCTGGCTAGCCGGGCCGCCCGTTAATAGCGTTTTGTTCATGCCGCAGCGACCGATGACTCCAGGCCCCACCCGGGGTCTATTCCACGACGAAATCAAGGTGCGCGGAATACCCGCCGCGCGGCACCGTGTTCTTGATGACCTGAACGGGGGAGAGCGATGATCGCGATCGTGTGGGCGCTGGCCGCGGCCGTGCTCTACGGCACAGGCGCCGCGCTCCAGCAGCACCAGGCGGCCACCGCGCCCGCCGACACGGCGGGCCGGCCGAGCCTGCTGCTGTTGCTCTTTCGCCGGCCGTGGTGGCTGCTGGGCATCGTGGGCGAGCTCGGGGGCTTCGCCACTCACGCCATCGCCCTGAAGTCCGGCCCGCTGACCGTGGTGCAGATGCTGCTGGCCTCCTCACTGGTGTTCAGCGTGGGCACCGTTCACCTGCGTTCCGGGCGCTGGCCGAGCGCGGCCACCTGGGCCGCGGTGGTGGCGGTGGTGGCCGGTATCGGCACCTTCGTCTGCCTGACCGCGCCCGCCCTGGACCAGAGCCAGGGCCTGCCCCAGCACGCCGGCCTGGCCGCCATCGGCCTGGGCGTGATCGCGCTGCCGTTCGCCGCGGCCGGCCTGCTCAGCCGGGGCCGCCGCCGGGCGCTGCTGCTGGCCGTGGGCGCCGGCCTGGCCGACACGTGCATCGCCGTGGTCACCATGACCTTCACCCACAGCCTCGGCCACGGCCTGGGCGGGATGCTGACCTCCTGGCCGACCTACGCGCTGGCCATCGGCGGCCCGATCTCCCTGCTGCTGACCCAGACCGCCTACCAGGCCGGCTGCCCGATGATCTCGCTGCCCGTCATCACCGTGGTCAGCCCCATGGCCAGCCTGGCCGTCGGGGTCGGGCTGCTGGGCGAGACCACCCACCTGACCGCGTTCAGCGGCGCCGGGGTCGGCCTGGCCGTCCTGGTCACCGCCGCGGGCCTGATCTCCCTGGCCCGCACGGCCTCGGTCCAGCCGGTCACCGCCGACGGCACCGCCCCCTCCTGCTGGCCGGCCACCCCGGCTGACCGTCACCCGGTCACCCGCGTCCGGCGCCAGCCGGTCCTGGTCGGGCACCTGCGCACCGTGTCCCGGCAGGTGGCGGCCATGGCCAAGCCGGCCTTCGGCAGCCTGGCCTTCTGGACCTTCCCGGCCTGGGGGACCAGCCCGTACTGGGAGAGCATCCCCCACGGCCACCCCGGCCCCTCGCCCGTGCACGCTCACGCTGGGCCCCCGGGCCACTGAGCGCGCCTTCTACCCAGAGCCCCGCCCGGGCCCGTGCCCGGGCGGGGCTCGGCTTTGACGTCCTGGCCCTGACCAGCTTCATGGTGCTGGGCCTGCCGGACGGCATGCTCGGGCCGGCCTGGCCCGCGATGCGGGCCACGTTCCACGCCCCCATCGCCGATCTCGGGCTGATCCTGCTGGTCACCACCATCGGCTCGGTCGCCGTGACCGCGATCGTGGGGCGGCTGATCCGGCGCCTGGGCGTACCCGCGCTGCTGGCCGCGGCCGGCCTGTGCGCCGCCTTGGGTGCGCTCGCCTTCGCGCTCGCCCCCGGCCTCTGGCTGGTGCTGGGCATCACCGTGCTGGTCGGGGTGGCGGCCGGCATGATGGACGGCGGCCTGAACACCGCGGTCGGCCTGGCCGGGCGGCCACGCCTCCTGAACCTGCTGCACGCGGCCTACGGCGTGGGCACCACCATCGGCCCGCTGCTGGTCACGGCGGCCATCATCACCGGCTCCTGGCGGCCCGCCTACGCCGCGCTGGCAGTGTTCAACGTGATCATGTCCGCCCTCTGGGTCCGCCAGCGTCGCCGCGACCGCCGCCCAGCCCCTGCCCCCGCCGACCCCAGCCGCAGCCCCAACCCGGCCTATCCCACCAACCCCAAAAACCCCAGGGACCCCATCAACCCCGCCAGACCCACCCCGGAAGATTCCACCACCCCCAGCAACCCCACCACCCCCAGCAACCCCGCCAGCCCCAGCGACCCTGCCAGCCCCAGCGTTCACCCCAGTGAGGGCTGGTCCCGCCGTCGATCCTCGGCCGCGGTGATCGCGGGCATGCTCATCTTCTTCGTCTACACCGGCGTGGAGGTCGGCGCCGGCCAGTGGGAGGCCAGTTACTGCCGTGGTCACCTCGGCCTGTCCGCCTCGGCGGCCGGGATCGCCACCTTCGGCTACTGGGCCTCGCTGACCGGGGTCCGCATCCTGCTGGCCCTGCTGCCGCGCCCGGTGCCGATGGTCCGCGTGGTCCGCTGGGGCAGCGCCCTGGGCGCCGTCGGGGCCGCCCTGATCTGGTGGCAGCCCGACCGCGCCGTGGCCCTGGGTGGCTTCGTCCTGCTCGGGGCGGCCCTGGCCGGTGTGTTCCCGGCCCTGATCGGCCTCACCCCGGCCCGCATCGGCCGCCGCCACTCCGAGCACGCCATCGCCTGGCAGGTCGGCGCGGCCGCGGCCGGCGGCTCCGGCCTGTCCGCCCTCATGGGCCTCCTGATCGGCGTGGCCGGCCTCCAGATCCTCGGCCCCGCCCTCACCCTCCTGGCCGTGCTGCTCATCATCGGCAACGCCCTCCTGGCCCGCGTCGCCCCCGTCGTCCCCGATCCTGGCTCCTGACCACCCCGGGCCGGGCCGGATTGTGCGCGGTGAACCATTGCTCACATCCCAGTGTGGTGGGTGAACCAATGCGCACATATGGACCGGGGGCCAACGGGACACTCGTGCACCATGTGGCCACCGTGACTCGCGCGCGTCAGCGGGCCGCGCGGTACCTCTGGCCCCCGCGGCGAGGTGCGCGATGGTCCCTCTGGCCCTCCGCGGCGAGGTGCGCAATGGTCCCGCTGCGTACATAAGAAGGTCCGCAAAGGGGGCATTGCCTACATTCATCTGGCCAGCGGCCGGGTACAGCCCCCACTGATGGACGACTTCTTCGCCACCTTGAACCCCTGGTGGCCGCCCGGCCGCGAGGACCTCCACTGGCATCTGCTACCTGACCCAGCCCAGGTCGCCGCCGAACTCACCGGCCCTTACCAGGAACTGACCCACCTCCCGGGTCTGGCTCCGGTCGGGCCGCGCTGGTGCCATATCACCGTTCAGGACATCGGCCCGGCCGAGGCGATCGCTCCGGCCGAACTGGACTCGCTGGTCGCCCGGACCCGCCAGGCCTGCGCCACGGTCGCGCCGGTCGAGCTGACCATCGGCCCGCCGGTACTGGCCCGGTACGGCCTGGTCAGCCCGGTGGGCCCCGCCGACCGGGCCCACCCGCTGTGGGAGCTGGCCGTGGCCGCGTCCCAGCCGGTCATCGGCACAAGGTTCCCGATCCGCCCGGCCGAGTACCACCCCCACCTGTCCCTGGCCTACGGCGTCGCCCGGACCGGCGACGGCCGGCTGCTGGACTGGCTGGCCACCCATCCGGCCCCGACCATGACGTTCACCGCCACCCACCTGACCCTGGTCGCCCAGTCCCACGACGGCGCCCGCGCCATCACCTGGCGTCCCATCACCACCGTGCCCCTCGGCTGAGGATCAGCCTTCCGGCCAGAGCAGCGCCTGGGCGACGATCACCCGCTCGCCGTCGAACGTCACGGCCGGGCCGCCGTGCAGCCGGTACCCGAGGGTGATCGCTTCGCTGACCCGGTGGCAGAACGCCGCGTCGTCGGGACCGGTCAGGACCCGGTAGACCGGCAGCTGGTCGGGAGGCACACTCATGCCGCCAGCTTCTCAGGTGGCTACCAGGGCACCACGCCGTCGTCGTCGAAAAAGCCGCCGGTGGGCCCGTCGTCGGGCAGCGTGGCGAGGTGGATGGCGATGGCCGCGCCCTGCTCGGGGGTGCGGGTGCCGCGGAAACCGTTCAGGTCGGTCGCCGTGTAGCCCGGGCAGCCCACGTTGATCAGGATGCTGGTGCCGGCCAGTTCCTTGGCGTACTGCACGGTCACGGCGTTGAGGAAGGTCTTCGAGGCCGCGTAGGCCGCCGAGATCGGGCCGACCTCGGCGCCCGGGGTGGTCTGCCGGGTCAGCGAGCCGACCGAACTGGACATGTTCACGATCCGCGGCGACGCCGACCGGCGCAGCAGCGGCAGCATGGCGTTGGTGACCCGGATGACCCCGATCACGTTGGTCTCCACCGCCGTCCGGACCGTGTCCAGGGCGACCCGGGTCGGCTCCTGGGGCGGGCCGCCGGTCACTCCGGCGTTGTTGACCAGCACGTCCAGGCGCCCGGCCCGGTCCTCGATCAGCCGGGCGGCCGCGGCCACGCTCTCGCCGTCGGTCACGTCCAGCGGCACGCCGAGCGCGTCGGCCCCGCCCGCGCGCAGCTTCTGCACGGCCTCGTCCCGCCGCCGGTCGTCCCGGGCACCGATCCCGACGGTCCAGCCCCGCGCGCCCAGGCCGGCCGCGATTTCGAATCCGATCCCCTTGTTGGCGCCGGTGACCAGCGCAATCGTCTGTTCACTCATGTCTTCGAGCCTGCCGCCACCCAGGCCGGCCGTCCAACACCGTCTGGGTGGGCCGTGATACCGCACGGGTATTTATCGGCGGAGCGGTCGTCGTAGGCTGAAACCATGGAGACCCGCGAACTCCGCTACTTCGTGGCCGTCGCCGAAGAGCTGCACTTCGGGCGGGCCGCCGAGCGGCTCGGCATCGCCCAGCCCCCACTGTCCCGGGCCATCCAGCAGCTCGAACGCCGGCTCGGGGTGACGCTCCTGGAACGGACCCGGCGTTCGGTCACGCTGACCGAAGCCGGGTCGGTCCTGCTCCGCGAGGGCCGCGCCGCGCTGGACGCGGTGGACGCCGCCGATCGCCGGACCCGCCGCGCCGCCCCGGCGGCCGGCCCGCCCAAGCTGGTCCTGGTGACCAAGGCCGGCGCGGAGAGCGAGCGGCTGGCCAAGCTGCTCGACGCCTACGCCGCCGAGCCGGACGCGGCCGAGGTCGACGTCCTGCTGTGCGGTCCCGGTGAGCAGGAACGCCTGCTGCGCGACGGCCGGGCCGACGTGGGCCTGCTGCACCGGCCGTTCGACTCCACCGCCGGGTTCGACGTCGAAGAGCTCGGCACCCAGGGACAGGTGGTGATCCTGCCCGCCGGTCATCCCCTCACCACCCGCCCGCACGTGACCACGGCCGAGGTCGCGGCCCTGCCCGGCCTGCCCCTGCCCCGCTGGCCCGGCCCGGACGGCCGCTACCCGGACGGCCCCGGCCCCAAGGTCCGCGACAACACCCAGCTGCTCCAGCTGATCGCCCTCGGCCGGGCCTGCTCGATCCTGCCCGAGTCGGCCGGCACCTACCTCGCGGACGACCTCGCCGCCGTCCCGGTCCCCGACGCCCCCCAGGTGACCACCGTCATCGCCTGGCCCCCGCACACCCACTCCCGCGCCGTCGCCACCCTGGTCCGCACCGCCACCCGCCTCTAGCTGCGGCCAGCCTCCGGCGGTTCAGCTGGCCCGGGGGAGTGCCATCTCGGCCGGAGCGCTGGCCCGGCCCGCGTCCAGCACCGGCCGAAGGAACCGGCCCGTGTGCGACGCCGGCACCGAGGCCACCTGCTCCGGTGTCCCCTCGGCCACCACCAGGCCACCGTCCGGGCCGGCCTCGGGCCCGAGGTCGATGACCCAGTCCGCGGTCTTGATCACGTCCAGGTTGTGCTCGATGACCACCACCGTGTTGCCCAGGTCGACCAGGGCGTGCAGCACGCCCAGCAGGGTCCGCACGTCGTCGGGGTGCAGCCCGGTGGTCGGCTCGTCCAGCACGTACAGGGTCCGGCCGGTCGAACGCTTCTGCAACTCGGCCGCCAGCTTGACCCGCTGGGCCTCGCCACCGGACAGCGTGGTCGCGGGCTGGCCCAGCCGGACGTAGCCCAGGCCCACTGTGTTCAGCGCGCTCAGCCGCCGCGCGATCCGCTGGATCGGGGCGAAGAACTCACACGCCTCGGCGATCGTCATGTCGAGCACCTCGGCGATGTTCTTGCCCTTGTACCGGACCTCGAGGGTGTCCCGGTTGTACCGGGCCCCGTGGCACACCTCGCACGGCACGTACACGTCGGGCAGGAAGTTCATCTCGATCCGGACCGTGCCCTCGCCCGCGCAGTGCTCGCACCGGCCGCCCTTGACGTTGAACGAGAACCGGCCTGGCTGATAACCGCGCACCTTGGCCGCGGTGGTCTCCGCGAACAGCTCCCGGATGCTGTCGAACACCCCGGTGTAGGTGGCCGGGTTCGACCGCGGGCTCCGCCCGATCGGCGACTGGTCGACCCCGATCACGTTGTCGATCTGGTCGCCACCGGTGACCCGGGTGTGCCGTCCCGGGGCCAGCCGGGCCTTGGTCACCTGGTTGGCCAGGGCCAAGGACACGGCAGGGTACAAGATGTCGTTGACCAGCGACGACTTGCCCGAACCGGACACCCCGGTGACCGCGGTGAACGTACCCAGCGGGAACGCCACGTCGAGGTCGCGCAGGTTGTGCTCGCGGGCGCCGGTGACCACGATCTCCTGGCCCGCACGCCGCTGCCGCCGCTGCGCCGGCACCTCGATCCGCCGCCGCCCCGACAGGTAGGCCCCGGTGATCGACTCCGGCGACCGCTCCAGGTCCGCGACCGGGCCGCTGAACACCACCTGGCCGCCCTCGCGGCCGGCCTTCGGGCCGATGTCGACCACCCAGTCGGCGGCCCGGATCGTGTCCTCGTCGTGCTCGACCACGATCAGCGTGTTGCCCAGGTCGCGCAGCCGGGTCAGCGTGCCGATCAGCTGCTGGTTGTCCCGCTGGTGCAGCCCGATCGAC
>DASXJM010000718.1:0-2235 GCA_036497405.1 Streptosporangiaceae bacterium
GGCCGGGAGCGGGCACGGCCAGCACGGTGGCCTCGGGGTGGGCGGCCTGCTCGACCGCGACGACCAGGTGCCCGCCGACCACGGCCAGCCCGGGGGCCCACACCGTGGCCAGCCAGGCCACCGGCAGGGCCGCGTGCAGCCGCTGGCCGGCCAGCTCGAGTTCCCCCCAGCCCGGGGCACCCGCCAGCAGCCGAACGTCGACCAGATCCGGGTCCACCCCCAGCCAGGCCTCGGCGGCCGGGGCCAGCCGTCCGGCCAGCGCGACCTCCAGCTCGGGGCGGTGGTCCGGCACCTCGGCCACCCGGGACCCGCCGGGCGCGAAGCTGGCCGCGACCGTCGCCGACAACGCCAGCTGGAACGCGGGCCCCAGCGCGAGCAGGGTCAGCATTTCCAGGCGTTCGGTGCGCAGCCGCTCCAGGTCCGGTGACGGGCGCGGGCCACCGAAGGCGGCCAGGCCGCCGACCATGCCGCCGGCCGGGATCATCGGCCGGCTCATGGGCCGCCCGGGGGCCCGGCCCGGCTGCGGGGCGGCCAGCCCGGCCCCGGGCATCCGCCGCGCGTACCTGGTGCCGAGCCGGTTCTCCCGGAACTCCTGCACGTCCTCCCAGCTGACCCGCACGTCGTCGCCCGGGGCCCGGGGCCCGACCGCGAGCATGGCCAGGTCGGCCGAATGCCGCTGCCAGGCGTCGGCCACCTCCAGGCAGGCCGCCTTGTCCCCGCCCAGGGCGGCCAGCACCGCCTCGGCTTCGGGATCGCCGTGGCCGGGCAGGCTGAGCTGCCCGTCGGCCCAGCGCAGCGGGTGGGTGCCGTCCCCGCACGGCACCCAGGTCTCGGCCGTGGGCAGGGCCCGCCACCAGGCTCCGACGTTCCCGCCGTCCGGGCCGGTCACGGTGCGGCCCACCAGTGCAGGGGCACCTCGGCCTGGACCTGGCTGGTCAGCGTGCTGGCCAGCAGGGTCACCCGGGTCGTGTCGCGGCCCAGCGGCGGCAGCACCTGCAGCGAGCCGGTGACCTCGTGGCCGCTGCTGCGCCAGGACCCGGGCACAGCCACGTGCCACTGGCCGCCGTCGTCGCGCAGCCAGCAGCAGAAGCCCTGGTGGGACAGGGGCCCGGCGTCGACCACGAGGCGGCCCGGCCGCTCCCGGCCCACCACCACGTGCAGCTGGGTCTGGCCGTCCCGGGTGTGCAGGCCGCCGACCATGACCCGGGACCCGTCCACGTCGGGCAGCAGGGTCCCCGCGCTGGCCGTGCCGTCGTGGACCGGGGGCCGGTGCCGCCGGCCGTACCAGGACAGCACGCCGAACCAGGATGGCGGCAGGTCGGCGGTGGGGGTGGCGGTGAGGCCGTGGCCGCCGATGCCGAGCCGTTCGCAGATCATGGCCAGGTGGCCGGGCACCGGGCTGAACGGGGACAGGGCCCCGGCTGCCTCCAGGCCCGCCACCACGTCGCCGAGGGCGTAGGCCTGCCGCCGGGTGTCGCCCGGGTGCCGGTCGGTGGTGACCAGGATCTGCTGGGCCACGTGCTCCAGCAGCTGCTCGCCGGGCTGGCGGTCCTGCGGCCGGGCGGTCACGTCGGCGGGCGGGACCGGGGCGGTCAGGTCGATGCGCAGCTGGAACGAGCCGTCGCCGACGGCCAGCTCGAGCCACTTGGCCCCGGCGGGCGGGGCCGGCTCGATGTCGAGGTGCCCCTGCCAGTGCGAGCCGTCCCCGCCGCCGTACACCATCACCTGGTAGCTGGTGCCCTGGTCGTCGCGGGCGGTGGCCGTCTCCAGCGGCAGCGGCACGGCGGTGTGCCGCCCCAGCCCGGTCAGGACCGGGCGCATCGGGGCCACGGCCAGGGCCTGGGCCCGGTCCGCGGTGACCAGCAGCGACAGCACGTACAGCTCCCCGGCCACGAACTCGTCCCGGAACGGCAGCATCCGCCCCACCGGCCACACCTGCCACGGCGAGGCCGCCTCCGGCCCGGGCGCCCCGGCCGGCCCGGCTGCTCCGGCCGCCCCGCCGACCGTGACCGGCCGGGGCCGGGCCGAGCGCAGCAGCGGGCCCGCGGTCTGCGGGTGCAGCCGGTGCCGCACGGCCAGCGCGGCCTGGAACTGGAGCAGGATCTCGTCGGCCCGGTCGGCGTCGAGCGCGCCGACCGCGGTCAGCGCGGCCGCCACCCCGTTGAGCCGGGCGATGCAGTCGGTGAACACGGCCCGCAGGTTGGGGGCGGTGCCGTAATCGGGCAGCGTTCGGGA
>DASXJM010000719.1:0-4727 GCA_036497405.1 Streptosporangiaceae bacterium
CTAGGCGGAATACACCCTCCCCAAACCCGCTTCTTGCTGTTATCAGATTGTTGGGGATGGGCGGGCCTTCGGGGCCTACGTATCATGACCGTGTGAGCGGCGGGGACTGGCATGTCGAATACTCACCGGCATAACCATGACGGCCCGGACGAGGCCGATCACGGTTCCGGTGCCCACCGGCACGGCCCCAGCCTCGGTTCGGACCCGCGCTGGCTGTGGGCCGCGCTCGGGCTGATCCTGCTGTTCATGGCGGCCGAGGTCGGCACCGGCCTGGCCGCTCATTCGCTGGCCCTGCTGTCAGACGCCGCGCACATGCTGACCGACGCGGCCTCGATCGGCCTGGTGCTGATCACCATGAAGCTGGCGATCCGGCCGCCCGGGGGCCGCTACACCTACGGCCTGCGCCGCACCGAAATCCTGTCCGCCCAGGCCAACGGGATCACCCTGATCGTGCTGGCGGTCTGGCTGGCCTACGAAGCGATCCGGCGGCTGATCACGCCGCCCACGGTGACGGGCGGCGCGGTCATCGTGGTGGCGCTGGCCGGGGTGGCGGTGAACGCGGTCACCACCTTCTTTGTGACCCGGGCCAGCCGGGCACCGAACCGGAGCCTCAACCTGGAGGGCGCGTTCCGGCACCTGCTGACCGACGTCTACGGGTTCATCGCCACCGCGGTCGCCGGGGCGGTCATCGTGCTGACCGGCTTCGCCCGGGCTGACGCCATCGCGTCGCTGCTCGTGGTGGTGCTGATGCTGGTGGCCGGGACCGGCCTGGTGCGGGACTCGGGCCGGATCTTCCTGGAGGCCGCACCGGCTGGGCTGGCCCCGGCCACCATCGGCGCCGCCCTGGTCGCCCAGCCGCACGTCACCGAGGTCCACGACCTGCACGTGTGGGAGATCAGCTCGGACCTGCCCGCGGCCTCGGCGCACGTGCTGGTGGCCCCGGGCGAAGACTGCCACGCGGTTCGCGCCGACCTGGAGGCCCTGCTCGGCCGGGAGTACGGGATCATCCACACCACGCTGCAGGTCGACCACGCGCTGGACCTGCTCACGGTGGGCCCGCCGCCGACCCTGGACGCGGAGCCCTGCTCAGGGATGGAGTGCGGTGAACGGGCCGAACGGCAGGTTACGGAGCACAGTCCAGGCGATCAGGACCGTGGCCACGGCAGGCCACAGCCAGCCGGGGCGCCGCACCCGGACCACTGGGCGGCCGCGCCAGCGCCCGGTCACCAGACTGAGCCAGGCGGCCACGGCGATCAGCAGTAGCGGCAGGGCCAGCGCATCGTCGTGCAGCGCCGCCACCAGCTGGCCGTGGGCCAGATCGTGAACCATCCGCAGGCCACCGCAGAACGGGCAGTACCAGCCGGTGATGAACCGAAACGGGCACGGCAGGAACACCTGGTGGGTGTGCGGGTTGTCCAGGTACAGGAACCCGGTGGCGGCTCCGGCCGCCACTGCCCCGGACGCCGGCCCGGCCAGCCGCCGCGCCAGTGAGGACGCGGGCGGCGGGCCGGGGACCGGATGCGGCGATACCGCTACGGGCACGGTCACCGCTACTGCCAGCCGTTACCCGGCGGCTGGTAGCCCTGCGGTCCGGGGGCCGGCATCGCGTCGTTCTTGACCACGACCGTGGTGACGATCTTGTCGGCCAGCGTCTGCCGTTTGGCGTCCCACAGCGGGAACAGAAAACCCACGTAGCAGATGATCGCATCGACAAAGTGACACAGGTCCCGCACGAAGGCCATGCCGCCGCCAATCGGCCGGCCCGTCTGCTCGTTGATCAGCCGGACGTTGGTGGCCGACTTGCCCAGGCTCTGGCCGGTGGTGCCCGCCCGGTACCAGCGGTTGTAGCCGACCCAGCCCAGCGAGGCCAGGTAGAAGATGAACCCGATGGCCGCGCCCGCACCGCCGTGGCCGAGCAGGGCGGCGCCGATGGCGATCAGGACCCAGGCGGGCAGCGCGTCGACCAGGTAGGCACCGACCCGGGTGATCCAGCTCGCGTACGGCGGGGCGCCGTAGCCGTAACCACCGCCCATGACCGGACCGGTCTGGTAGCCAGCGGGCGGCTGCCCGTAGGGCTGGCCGTATCCCTGCTGCCCGTAGTTCTGCTGGCCGTAGTTCTGCTGGCCGGCGTACGGCTGCTGGCCGTAGCCCGGCTGCTGGCCGTAGCCATCCGGAGCGTAACCACCGGACTGGTCGTAGCCGGGCGGCGGGGTGGGCTGGCCGTAGTTGCTGGTCTGGTCCTGACCCGGCTGCTGGCCGTAAGGCTGGCTGGGCTGCCCGTAGTTCTGCTGCCCGCCGTAGGTGCCCTGCGGAGGCCCGGACGGGGCGTTGCTGCTGGGCCGCTGGGGGCCGGACTGCGGCCAGCCACCCTGGCCCCAGGACTGTTCGCCGCCGGGAGATGACTCCCCGTACTGATTGGACATGGGAGATCCCCCGCTTCGTTAGCTGTCTGGGAAAAGCCCCACTCCCCTGGGGCCTCGCGCAGCATAACGTGGGCGGAATCTCCCGATCATGAAATTCATCCGGTTGTCATAAACCGGTCAGTGGTACAGCTTGCTCACGAATTCAAGGCCGGATTACGCGTCCGGTCGCCCCGGCCAGCGGCCGGAAGATGACCGCTGACCTGAAAGGATGAGCCGGTCAAACGTAATCACGAAAGGCAGGGACTGTGGGCGACAGGGTGCTGGTGCCGTGGCCGGAGATCATCAGCCTGGCCGGCGACGTGACCGGCGGTGGGCTGCGGATCGAGGTGTTCAGCGGTGACGAGCCGGGCCCGGAGGACCTGAAGGACGTGGTCTTCTTCACCGTGCCCTACGACCAGCCGCACGGGATGGAGCCGCTGGGCCGGATGCCCAACCTGCGGGTGGTTCAGGCGCTCACGGCCGGCTACGAGCACCTCGTGGACCGGGTACCTCCGGGCACCACGTTGTGCAACGGGCGCGGCCTGCACGACGCCAGCACCGCCGAAATGGCGCTGGCCCTGCTGCTGGCGGCCGAGCGGGAGTTGCCGCGCTGGGTGCGCAACCAGGAGGCCGGCCGCTGGGAGCACGCGCACACCCGGTCGCTGGCGGGCAGCCGGGTGCTGATCGTCGGCTACGGCTCGATCGGCGCGGCGCTGGACCGCCGGCTGACCGCGTGCGAGGCCGAGGTGACCCGGGTGGCCCGGTCACCCCGGTCGGCCGAGGACGTGCACGCGGTGGAAGAACTGGACGCGTTGCTGCCCGCCGCGGACGCGGTGGTCCTGGTCACGCCGCTGACCGAGCAGACCCGGGGGCTGCTCGATGCCCGGCGGCTGGCCCTGCTGCCGGACGGGGCGCTGGTGGTCAACGTCGGCCGGGGCCCGGTGCTGGACACGGCCGCGCTGCTGGCCGAGATGTCGGCCGGCCGCCTGCGCGCGGCCCTGGACGTCACCGACCCTGAGCCGCTGCCCGCCGATCATCCGCTGTGGTCCAGCCCCGGTGTGCTCATTTCCCCGCACGTGGCGGGGGGCGCCACCGCCTTCTACCCGGCCGCCAAGAAGTTCGTGGCCGATCAGATCCGCCGGTTCGCGGCCGGTGAGCCCCTGGAGAACGTGGTCGTCGCCGGTCAGCGCTGACCCGCGGCGGGCCAGGCCCGGGCCCGGCGCAGGTCGGCGTCGGTGTCGCAGTCCAGCCAGGGCGGCGGCTCCCCCGGCCCCGGATCGATCAGCACGTGCGCCGGGTTCAGCGGGGCCATCAGCCCCCGCAGGGAAAGGCCGTCGTACCGGGCGGCGGCCCGGGCCAGCGGGGCCCGGTGCCAGCAGCCGGTCAGCCACTGCGGGTGGCCCTCATCGTCGATCAGCACGGCCCCGTTCCGGCCCTCGGCGGCGGCCAGCAACGCCTGCAGGTGAGCGGGGCGCAGGAATGGCAGATCCGCGGCCAGCACCGCGACCAGACCCGTGGGGCCCGGGTCGCCGGCGCCGGGTAGCTCGGCCAGCCCGCGGCGGAGCGCCGCCAACGGGCCCGCACCGGCCGGTTCTTCCCGGACGAAGCGCGCCGGAAGCTGCTCGTGTTCCGGGCCGACCACGACGATCCGGTCCGCGCCCACGTCCTGGCAGGCCAGGACCACGGTGGCCAGCAGGGTCTGGTCGCCGACCTTCAGGCCCGGCTTGTCCGCTCCGCCCAGGCGCGTGGCCCGGCCGCCGGCCAGGATGACCGCGTCGAGCACAGGTTCAGCCGCCGATGGCGGACATGGGGCGGTCGGGCTGGAGGAAGGTGGGGTCGTTGATGCCGTGGCCGGGGAGTTTGGCGGCCACGGCCCGGGTCCACTGGGCGGCGATCTGCTCATCACTGGCCCCGTCACGCAGTGGGCCACGCAGATCACTCTCGTCCCGGGCGAACAGGCAGTTGCGGATCTGCCCGTCGGCGGTCAGCCGGACCCGGTCACAGGTGCCGCAGAACGGCCGGGTCACCGACCCGATCACCCCGACCCGGACCGGCCCACCGTTGACCAGGAATGTCTCAGCCGGCGCCGAGCCCCGCACCGCCGGGCCCTCGGGGGTGAGCGAGAACTCCTGCGACAGACCTTCGATAATCTCAGCGGCGGTCACCATGTTGGCGCGCCGCCATCCGTGCTGGGCGTCCAGCGGCATCTGCTCAATGAACCGGAGTTCATATCCGTGCTCCAGGCAGAACCGGAGCAGATGCCGGGCCTCCCCATCATTGATCCCGCGCATCAGGACACTGTTGACCTTGAGCGGGACCAGCCCG
>DASXJM010000720.1:0-3022 GCA_036497405.1 Streptosporangiaceae bacterium
CTGGGCAGCTCGCGCAAGAAGCTGCCGTTCGGCATCGGGCAGATCGGCAAGTCGTTCCGCAACGAGATCACCCCGGGCAACTTCATCTTCCGCACCCGTGAGTTCGAGCAGGCCGAGATGGAGTTCTTCGTCCGGCCCGGCACCGACGAGGAGTGGCACCAGACCTGGATCGACACCCGCTTCGGCTGGTACGTCGACCTCGGCATCAAGCCGGAGAACCTGCGGCTGTTCGAGCACCCGAAGGAGTCGCTGGCCTTCTACTCCAAGCGGACCGTGGACGTGGAGTACCGGTTCGGGTTCCAGGGCGGCGAGTGGGGTGAGCTGGAAGGCATCGCCAACCGCACCGACTACGACCTGACCACCCACGGGAAGGCGTCCGGCACCGACCTGTCCTACCTGGACCAGGAGTCCGGCGAGCGGTTCGTGCCCTACGTGATCGAGCCCGCGGCCGGCATCGACCGGGCCACGCTGGTGTTCATGCTGGACGCCTACTCCGAGGACGAGGCGCCCAACGCCAAGGGCGAGCTGGAGAAGCGGACCGTGATGAAGTTCGACCCGCGGATCGCCCCGGTCAAGGTGGCGGTGCTGCCACTGTCCCGCAACGCCGACCTGTCGCCCAAGGCCCGCG
The DNA here is from genome assembly GCA_036497405.1 of Streptosporangiaceae bacterium. GTDB lineage: Bacteria > Actinomycetota > Actinomycetes > Streptosporangiales > Streptosporangiaceae > Bog-532. The sequence continues at coordinate 629 of DASXJM010000720.1, forward strand.
ACCTGGCCGCGGCCCTGCGCAAGCGGTGGAACACCGACTTCGACGACGCCAGCGCCATCGGCCGCCGGTACCGCCGCCAGGACGAGATCGGCACCCCGTACTGCGTCACCGTCGACTTCGACACCCTGGACGACCAGGCCGTGACCGTGCGGGAGCGCGACTCGATGAAGCAGGAGCGGATCGCCATCGACCAGATCGAGGGCTACCTGGCCGAGCGCCTGCCGATCTACTGATCTGATGACCTGTGGGGGCGTAAGCCCCCCGGGGGTCTGGGGGGCTTACGCCCCCGAGGCCAGCACTGATCAGCTCAGGTGCTCGCCGATCAGCGCCTCCAGCACCAGCTCCAGCACGTCGCCGGGCGCCGTCTCCGCCAGCGCGGCCGGGTCGGCGGTCGGCGCGCAGCGGAAGATCTCGGCCGCCGCCTGGTGGAATCCGTCCGGCAGCCCGGCCCCGGCCATGGCGGTGGCGATCTCGGTCATCTCCGCGTCCCACCGCCAGCCCTTGGTCGCGGCCGACCGGGCCGCCGCCTCGGCCCGCTGACCCAGCCCGGGCTGGGACACACCCCACTCGGCCATCAGCGTGCCCTCGACCCGCTCGGCCCGGGCCAGCGCCCGGGCCGCCAGCAGCAGCGCGGCCGAGCCCTTGGTCCAGGCCGCGTAGGCCAGCTTGACCGCGGACGCGGCGCCGACCCCGCCGTCCACCACCTCGGCCCGGACCGGGGTGCCGTCGAACAGGGCGACCACTTCGGCCGCGCCGTCGCCGGACAGGTAGAAGCCGGGCCCGCGGGCCGACCCTGGCTTCGGGGGCAGCCCGATGATCCCGCCGTCGGTGAAGCCGGCCCCGGCCTTGGTCACCGTCTCGGCCAGGGTCCGGACGGTCTGCGGGGCGATGGCGTTGGCGTCCACGTACCGGCCGCCGAACCCGCCCTGGGTCCCGATCACGCTCTCGGCCACGGCCCGGGCCGCGTGCGGCGGGCACACCGACACAATGAACTCGGACCGCCCGGTCAGGTCGTCCAGGGAGGCCGCCTCGGTCAGCCCGGCCGCGGCGGCCCGGTGGGCCGTGGCCGGCCCGCGGCCCTGCGGCACCCACAGCACGGTGTGGCCCTGCTCCACCAGGCAGTGGCCCACGGCCGAGCCCATCTCGCCCGGATGGAGCAGGCCGATCGTGGTTCCCGGCATCGTTTCCTCGCAACGTCAATGGGGCGGAAGCTTCTATCGTGTCTACCGTGCCACGGCGGACTAGACCATTTCCGTGCGGGGCCTGGCGGCAGAGTCCCGCGTCCGCCCCTGGACCGGTAGGCTCCCAAGCAAAAATAACGATGAAAAGCCACGCCGCACGAGGAGCGTTTCAGTGCCGAAGCTCGTTTACGACTTCACCGAAGGCAACAAAGACCAGAAGGACCTGCTGGGTGGGAAGGGCGCCAACCTGGCCGAGATGACCAACCTGGGGCTGCCGGTGCCGCCCGGGTTCATCATCTCCACTGAGGCTTGCCGGGCCTACCTCAAGGACGGCGACGTACCGGCCGGCCTGGACGGTGAGGTCACCGAGCACCTGAACCAGCTCGAGTCGGCCATCGGCCGCAAGCTGGGCGACCCGTCGGACCCGCTGCTGGTCAGCGTGCGGTCCGGGGCCAAGTTCTCCATGCCCGGGATGATGGAGACGGTGCTGAACATCGGCTTGTCCGACGAGTCCGTGCAGGGCCTGGCCAAGCAGGCTGGCAACGAGCGGTTCGCCTGGGACTCCTACCGGCGGCTGATCCAGATGTTCGGCAAGACCGTGCTCGACATCGAGGGCGAGGCGTTCGAGGACGCCATCGACGCGGCCAAGAAGGCCAAGGGGGTCAAGAACGACCTCGACCTGGACGCTGACGATCTGCAGAAGATCGTCACCGCGTTCAAGGAGACGGTCCGCGAGCACACCGGCCACGACTTCCCGCAGGACCCGCGCGAGCAGCTGGACATGGCGGTCAAGGCCGTGTTCAACTCCTGGAACGCCGACCGCGCCATCCTCTACCGGCGCCAGGAGCGCATCCCCACCGACCTCGGCACCGCGGTCAACGTGGTGGCGATGGTGTTCGGCAACCTGGGCGCCGACTCCGGCACCGGCGTGGCTTTCACCCGCGACCCCGGCACCGGCCAGCAGGGCGTGTACGGCGACTACCTGCAGAACGCCCAGGGCGAAGACGTGGTGGCGGGCATCCGCAACACGGTCCCGCTGGGCGACCTGGAGCGGATCGACAAGAACTCCTACGACCAGCTGATGGACATCATGTCCACGCTGGAGAACCACTACCGCGACCTGTGTGACATCGAGTTCACCATCGAGCGCGGCAAGCTGTGGATGCTGCAGACCCGGGTCGGCAAGCGCACCGCCGCGGCCGCGTTCCGGATC
>DASXJM010000721.1:0-5998 GCA_036497405.1 Streptosporangiaceae bacterium
GGTCGACACCAGCGACCACCCCACATCCACCAAACCCAGCCCCGGCCGCCCCACCGCAAACTCCCGCAACCGCCCCGCCTGCCCCGCCACACCCGCCCCAGTCCGCCCCGACACCGGCCACACCACCGGCAACCCGCCACCCCGCACCGGTGCCTCTTCATCAGCAGCTTCGCCGACAGCCGGCTCAGCCGGAGCGGCCAGCCCGGCCTGATCATCGTGCTCGTCCGGCTGGGGAGCCTCTTCCACGATGGTGTGCACGTTGGTCCCGCTGATGCCGAACGAGGACACCCCCGCGCGCCGGGGATGCCCGTTGGCCGACCAGGGCACCGGGCCGGTCAGCAGCCGCACCGCTCCGCCCGACCAGTTGACGTGCGGGGACGGCTGGTCGACGTGCAGGGTGGGCGGCAGGACGCCGTGCTCCATGGCCAGCACCATCTTCATGACCCCGGCGATACCGGCCGCCCACTGGGCGTGGCCGATGTTCGACTTCACCGAGCCCAGCCACAACGGCCGGTCCGCCGGCCGGTCCTGCCCGTAGGTGGCCAGCAGCGCCTGGGCCTCGATCGGGTCACCCAGCGCAGTGCCGGTCCCGTGCGCTTCGACGGCGTCCACGTCGCCGGGGTTCAGCCCGGCGCTGGCCAGCGCCGACCGGATCACCCGCTGCTGGGACGGCCCGTTCGGGGCGGTCAGCCCGTTGGAGGCCCCGTCCTGGTTGACCGCCGACCCCCGGACCACGGCCAGCACCCGGTGCCCGTTGCGGCGGGCGTCGGACAGCCGTTCCACCACCAGCAGGCCGGCGCCTTCCGCCATGCCCATGCCGTCCGCCTCGGCAGAGAACGCCTTGCACCGGCCGTCAGCGGCCAGTCCCCGCTGCCGGGAGAAGCCGATGAAACCCGACGGCGTGGCCATGACCGTGATGCCGCCCACCAGCGCCAGGGTGCACTCACCGGCCCGCAGCGCCTGAGCGGCCAGGTGCAGCGCCATCAGCGACGAAGAGCACGCGGTGTCCACCGTCACCGCCGGCCCTTCGGCGCCGAACGTGTAGGCGACCCGGCCGGACAGCACGCTCGTCGCGGTTCCGGTCACGAGGTGGCCTTCCAGACCGCCCGGGGCCTGCGTTTCAGCGCCGTAGCCCGACGATGCCGCGCCGATGAACACGCCGGTCTCGCTGCCGCGCAGCGACAACGGGTCGATACCGGCCCGTTCGAGGGCCTCCCAGCAGGTCTCCAGCAGCAGCCGCTGCTGCGGATCCATCGCCAGCGCCTCGCGCGGGCTGATCCCGAAGAACTCGGGATCGAACTCGGCCGCAGCGTCGATGAACCCGCCCTCGTGCACGTAACAGGTTCCGGGCCGGTCCGGATCCGGATCGAACAGCCTGCCCAGGTCCCAGCCGCGGTCCTGGGGGAAGCCGGAGATCGCGTCGCCGCCCGAGGTCAGCAGCTCCCACAGTTCCTCGGGGCTCGTCACCCCGCCGGGGAAACGGCAGCTCATCGCCACGATGGCTACCGGCTCTCCCGCCGCGGCCACTCGAGCGGGGACCACCTCCGCGGCGGAGTCACCGGTCAGCTCCGCGCGCAGCTGATCCGCGAGAACCAGGGGGGTCGGGTAGTCGAACACGATCGTGGCGGACAGCGCCAGCCCGGTGGCGGCATTCAGCCGGTTCCGCAGTTCCACCGCGGTCAGTGAGTCAAAGCCGATGTCCCTGAACGCGCGATCCGGTTCCATCGCCTCCGCCGACGCGTGCCCCAGAACAGCAGCGCCTTCGGCGCAGATCAGGCTGGCCAGCAGCTGACGCTGGCCGGCCCGGTCCAGCGCGGCCAGCTCCGGCCGCAGCGGGCCGCCGTCCGCGGGCCCGCCGGTCCGCGCGGCCGGCCGGCCCCGGTGCCCGGCCAGGCCCCGCAGCAGGGCGGGGACGTCACCGGCCGAGCCGGCCCGGGCGCGCAGCCCGGCGATGTCGAGCCGCGCCGGGATCAGGACCGGTTCGTCACGGCTGAGCGCCAGGTCGAGCAGCGCCCGCCCGTCCTCCGCCGACAGGCCGGTCATTCCGCCGCGCGCTATCCGGGCCCGGCTGCCCCCGTCCAGGTGCCTCGTCATGGCGCTCGAGTCCGCCCAGATCCCCCAGGCCAGCGACGTCGCGGGCAACCCGGCGGACTGCCGGTACCCGGCCAGCCCGTCGAGGAACGCATTGGCGGCGGCGTAGTTGCCCTGGCCCGCGCTGCCGAACGTCGCCGCGGCGGAGGAGAACAGGACGAAGAGGTCGAGGTCGAGGTGTGCGGTGAGCTGGTGCAGGTGCCAGGCCGCATCGGCCTTGGGCCGCATGATCGTACCGACCCGTTCCGGCGTCAGCGATCCGGTCACCCCGTCATCGAGGGCGCCGGCCGCGTGGACCACGCCGGTCAGCGGAACCCCAGCGGGCACCCGGGCCAGCAGCCCGGCCAGAGCGGCCCGGTCGGTCACGTCGCAGGCGGCCACCTGGACGCTGGCGCCGGTCCCGGCCAGGACCGATGCCAGCACGGCCACGCCCGGTGCGGCCGGGCCGGACCGGCTGGCCAGGATGAGGTTCCGGGCCCGGCCGCGGGCGGCCAGCTGCCGGGCGGTCAGACCGCCGGCCATCCCGGTCCCGCCGGTCACCAGCACCGTTCCGGGCACACGCGGGTCCGCGCTGCCCGGCGGGACGGTCAGCACCAGCTTGCCGGTGTGGCGGGCCTGGGCCATGAAGGCGAACGCGTCACGCGCCCTGCGCACGTCCCAGGCCTGCACCGGCGGAACGGGCAGTTCGCCGGCCGCCAGCAGGGCCATGACCTGAGCCAGGATCCGGCTCAGGTCAGCACTGCCCAGCGCGGTGAGGTCGAACGCCCGGTACGTCACCCCGGGGTGACCGGTACCGATCCCGCCGGCGTCCCGCACGTCGGTCTTGCCCATCTCGATGAACGTCCCGCCGCGCGGCAGCAGGCTCAGCGACGCGTCGGTCAGTTCCCCGGCCAGGGCGTTGACCACGACATCCATGCCCGCCCCGTCCGTCGCGGCCAGGAACTGGGCCGCGAAGTCCGGTGTGCGGGACGACGCGATGTGGGCCTGGTCCAGGCCCAGCCTGGCCAGGACCGGCCACTTGGCCGGGCTGGCGGTGGCGAAGATCTCAAGGCCGAGGCGGCGGGCGATGGCCACGGCCGCCATTCCGACCCCGCCGGTCGCGGCGTGCACCAGTAGCCGCTGCCCGGGCCGGGCCTGCGCCAGGTCCACCAGCGCGTGCCAGGCGGTGGTGAACGCCACCGGCACCGCGGCGGCCTGGGCGCAGGACCACCCGTCCGGGACGGGGGCGAGCAGCCGGGCTTCAGCGACCACCATCGGGCCGAAGGCCCCGGACACCAGGCCCGTGACCCGGTCTCCCACGGCCAGGCCGGTGACTCCCGGGCCGGTCTCGGTGACGGTTCCCGCGGCTTCACCCCCCATGACCGCCGGGCTCGGGTACATGCCGAGGCCGATGAGCACGTCGCGGAAGTTGACGCCGGCGGCCCGCACCGCCACCCGGACCTGGCCGCGGTTCAGCGGCCGGGCCGCCTGCGGGCAGGGTATGGGGGCCAGTTCTTCCAGCGTCCCGCCGGGCGAGGGCTCAAGCCGCCATGGCCCGCCGTCACTGGGCGGGGCCAGCCACCGGTCGTCCGGCCAGCGCAGCCGGCGTCCCTGAGCGTGGCCGGCCCGGATGACCAGTTCCGGTTCTCCGGCGCTGCGGAGACCCCGGAGCATCGCCCGGGCGTCCGCCGGGCCGGTGCCCAGGTCACGGGGGTCGCCGGGCCCGGGTGGGCCCGGCAGATCGATCAGGGTCAGCCGGTCCGGGTTCTCGGCCTGGGCCGAGCGGACCAGCCCGCGGGCCGCCGCGCCCGCCAGGTCGAGGACGGCATCGCCGGGAACGGCGGCCACAGCGCCCCAGGTGACCACCGCGAGCCGGGCGGGCGCCAGATCCGCGGCGGCCAGCCAGTCCTGGACCAGCTGAAGCACGCGCCCGGTTTCCGCGCGAGCCGCCGCGGCGGTGTCAGCCAGGCCGCCGGCCGGCCTGGTGCAGGCGAGGACCATGTCCGGGACGGTCTCACCCGCCGCGACCGCGCTGGTCAGCGCGGCCAGATCAGTATGGGTGGCAACCTCGGCGCCGGCCTCGGACAGGGCGTCCGCCAGCCCGGCTCCCTCAGCACCGAGGACCGCCAGCGAAGCCGGCCCGGGACCGGGATCGGTCCCGGCGGCGATCGGCACCCACTCGACCGCGAACAGAGCGTCCTGGACGCCGGCCCCGTCGGTCGCCAGCTGCCCGGCCCGCACTGGGCGGCTCACCAGCGAGGTGACCGACACCACCGGGGTACCGGTGGGGTCGGCGGCCGTCAGAGCCAGGCCGCCGTCGTCGCTCCGGGTCAGCCTGACCCGCAGCGACGATGCCCCGGTGGCCCACAGCGACACCCCGGTCCAGCAGAACGGCAGCTCGACGGTCTCCGCCGGGTCTGTCCCGGCCGGGGGCTCCAGCAGCCTGGCCGCGTGCAGGGCCGCGTCCAGCAGGGCCGGATGCAGGCCGAACGAGGCCGCCTCAGCCGCGGCTTCCGCGGGCAGTTCAACCTCGGCGAACACCTCGCCGCCGCGCCGCCAGGCCGTGCGCAGCCCGCGGAAGAGCGGCCCGTAGCTGTAGCCGTCGGACGCCAGGTCGTCGTACAGCGGGCCAGCCGGCACCGGCACGGCCTGCGGCGGTGGCCAGGTCGTGAACTCGGCGGCGGCTCGCTGGCCGCCGGCGGGCGCCCCGGCCGGGACCAGACGGCCACGGGCGTGCCGTCGCCATCCCCGGCCCGCGCCCGGGTCGTCGGCCCGGGCGTACAGTTCGACGGCGCGGCCACCGTTCTGGTCCGGGCCGTTGACCTTGACCTGCACCTGAACAGGTTCGGGGCCGGCGAGCAGCAGTGGCGCCTCCAACGTCAGCTCCTCGACGCCGGAGCACCCGATCCGGTCGCCGGCCTGGACCGCGAGTTCCACCAGAGCCGTTCCGGGCACCAGCGCGGCACCGGCCACCACATGGTCGGCCAGCCATGGCTGCGCGGCCAGCGACAGCCGGCCCGTGCAGACGAACTCCTGGCCGCCGGCCAGCTCCACCGCTGCTCCCAGCAACGGATGCGTGACCGAACCGAGCCCGAGCGCGGCCGCCTCGGCCACCGGGGCTACCGCGGCGGCTGGCCAGTAGCGTTCCCGCTGGAAGGCGTAGGTGGGCAGCGCGACCCGCTGCCCAGAAGGCAGCACGGCCGGCCAGTCGGCACTGACGCCGTGCACGTGGGCTTCGCCCAGCGAGGCCAGCAGCCGGTCCGGTCCTCCGTCGTCACGGCGGAGGGTCCCGGTGACGGTGACCGCGGAGGTGGCCGTATGCTGCCGCGGGCCGGCGATGTCTTCCATTGTTTCGGTGATGGCACCGGCCAGGACCGGGTGGGGGGAGATTTCGATGAAGGCCCGGTGCCCGTCCTGCGCGAGGGTCGCCAGCGCCGACGTGAACTGGACCGGGGCGCGGAGGCTGTCGTACCAGTACCCGGCGTCCAGGTCCGGGCCGTCCACCGGCTGCCCGGTCATCGCCGACACCATCGGAAGCACCGCCGGCTGGGGGGTGATCCCGGTCAGCGCGCCCATGATCTGCTCGCGGATGGCCTCGACCTGCACACTGTGCGATGCATAGTCGACGGCGATCATCTTCGCGCGCACCCCGTCGCCCGTACACCGGGCCGCCAGCTCCTCCAGCGCGGCCGGTTCCCCGGCCACCACGGTGGCCGCCGGGCCGTTGACCACTGCCAGCGACAATCGCTCCCCGAACCCGGCGATCCGCTCCGCGACCACGGCGGCCGGCTCGGCCACCGACAGCATCCCCCCATGCCCGGCCAGCACCGACAGGGCCTGACTGCGCAGGGCCACGACCTGGGCGGAATCCTCCAGCGACAAGATCCCCGCCACACACGCGGCGGCGATCTCCCCCTGCGAATGCCCC
>DASXJM010000722.1:0-1761 GCA_036497405.1 Streptosporangiaceae bacterium
CGGTGAAGGACGTGGACAGCTGCGCCCGCACCTCGCCGAGCGCCTGATGACCAGGTTCAGTAAGCACGAAATCGCGCGATCGGCCCTCCACGTCGCGGACGGTATCACCCGCAGGTGGCCTTATACCAGACGGCCTCAGGCGTGGCGATGAGCAGAGGGCCAGGTCAGGTGAATTTTAGTCGTCTAAATTATGAACAAATGCACAGAAGTCCGATGGCAAAGGTTTTCCATGGGATGGCGGGGGGTGGGAGTGTGATGACGTTCCGTGTCCGGGGCCATGGGGCTCGGGGTGCCATGCGTGATGCCTGGGACTGATGTGGCTGTCGGAGCTGGACCATCGTTTGGTCGAAGGGGCGACCGGAATGGGGATGCGGGCTCATGATCGATGAACCACTGCACCCCTTAGAGGGGGTGCAATGGCTCATTGCGCCCCGTGGGGCTGGAGGGCGGGGTCAGGGGGTGGGCTCGGGTGAGGGGGGCCAGGGGATGCCGGTGAGAGCGGTGATCTCGGCGGGGCGGGGCAGGGCGGCCTGGGTGCCGCGCCGGGTGGTGGCGACCGCGGCGGCGGCGCTGGCGGCGCGGACGGCGGATTCCGGGTCGGCCCCGGCGCCGATCGCGGTGGCCAGCGCTCCGACGAAGGTGTCGCCGGCGCCCACCGAGTCCACCGCGCGCACCGGGAAGCCGGGCACGGTGACGGTCCCGTCCGGGCCGGCGTAGGCGGCTCCGGCCGCTCCGGCGGTGACCACGGCGCGGGCAGCTCCGGCGGCCAGCAGTTCTCCGGCGGCCGCGGCCGCGTCGGCCAGCCCCGACACCGGGTGGCCGAGGACGGCGGCGGCCTCGATCTCGTTGACCACCAGCCAGTGGACCCCGGCGGCGAGCATGTCGCCGACCCGGGGCGGGACCGGGGCCAGGTTCAGCAGGCAGATGAGCGCACCCGCCTGGTGGGCCTCGCGGGCCTGGCTCAGGGCGGCGGTGATGGCCGGGACCGGGATTTCGGCGGAAATGACGAGGACGTCGACCGGGTACGCGAAGGCGGACCGGACCTCTTCGTCCCCGACCGTCTCGTTGGCCCCGGCCGCCACGGTGACCATGTTCTCCCCGGACGGGTCCACCGGGATCAGGGCCAGGCCCGACGCGGTCCCGGAAACCTGCCGGACGGCGGAGGTGTCGACCGACTCGGCGTCGAGGGCCTCCAGCAGCCGGACCCCGAAGTCGTCCTCTCCGACGCAGCCGGCCATCCGCACCTCGGCTCCGAGGCGGGCCGCGGCCACCGCCTGGTTGCCACCCTTGCCGCCCGGCGCGAACTGGGCCGCGGAGCCGAGCACGGTGGCCCCGGGCCGGGGCAGCTCGGGCACGGACACCGAGATATCCATGTTCATGCTGCCCAGAACGGTGACCCGCGGCGTCGCCGGCATGCCTTGCTCCTGCCCGCCGTGCTTCCGCGGCCCGCGGCGGACGAAGGGCCGGGCCGGCGCGGACTCAGACGGGCTTCACGGCCGGGTCTTCCACCCGGCTGGCCCGCCAGGCGAGCACCATGGCCAGCCCCGAGGCGACCGCTCCGGTCAGCATCGCGACCCGGTCGCCGGAAGCCCCGGCCCCGTGGCCGACAGCCACCGCCACCGCCGGCAGCAACGCGGCCCCGATGGCCGCGCCGATCTGACGGCTGGTGTTGATCATCCCACCGACCAGACCCTGATCGCGGTCGGGGACCCCACGGCTGGCGATGACGATCGAGCCGAACGCCGTGCCGGCCGTGCCGAA
>DASXJM010000723.1:0-23736 GCA_036497405.1 Streptosporangiaceae bacterium
GCGCCGCCCACACCTGGCTCGCGATCCGCGGCTCCGTCCGCCGCGTCACCGAATAGCTGGCCCCGATGCTGTCGTACAACTGCCCGCTGGTCACGTCGCTGCCTCCCCGCGCTGGCTTCTACGGCGATGATCCTCCGGGTCCCGGTGAGCGGCCAGGCCCCCACCCCGGCTCAGTCCCCCACCCCTCGGCGCAGCCCTATGGCGTCACCATGGCCTCAGGAGTTTCAAGATCCATCCTGTGGCAGCGTTGGCAGTCGTATTCGCTGCCAGTGCTGCCCCACGATGGATCATGCCTGATAACAGCAAGAAGCGGTCGCGGAGCCCGGCCGACGGATCATCAGGCCCGGCCAGGCAGGACGTTGAGCCCGGGCCTGGTCGCCAGCCCGGCCGCGAGCCCCACCCTCGCCCCATAGGCCCCATAGGCCCCATAAGACCCACTAGTCCCAAGGACACCCGTACCCCACCGCCGTCCCGTGTTCAATTGTTTCGAATTTCTGGGGGTTTGATTGACCCCGATTTCCGGGAGTCCTACCATTAGCTATTAATAGGAAAGTTTCTTTAATAAATAGGTCTGGTCGGTAGGACCGACGGGATGGCCAGGGCCGGGCCATCGCGGGCGGGGGGCGGCCGGACTTCGCCGCCCGGGCGGCGGCCACCGTAACCGCCCAGCGGGCAGCACCCCGTGCACTGGAGGAGATGTGGAACCCGCTCACCCATCGCAATCCCCCCGGCCCGCCGGGCCGCCAACCCCGCCCGCCGCGAGGCCCCGCCGCCAGAAAGGCTTCGCCGCGCTCGGGGCCGGCCTGCTGGCCGCGGCCGGGGCGGCCGGCGTCACCGCCGTCGCCCTCCCCGGCGCCGTCGCGCCCCGGGCCCAAGCCGCCCACACCACCGTCCGCGAGGCCGCCGCCCAGGTCAGCGCGCTCAGCGCCAACTGGTACGAGGGGGCGCCGTACTACAGCGTCCTCGACGGCGGCGCGCCCGACCTGGGCACGGTCATGTCGGCCACCGGGGCCAAGGCCTTCGACCTCGGCTTCATCCTGGCCGGCAACGGCTGCACCGCAGCATGGAACGGCACTGATCCAGTGTCATCGGACACGCAGGTCGCGTCGGTGATCAACGAGGTTCGCAGCGACGGCGGTGACGTCATCGCCTCGATGGGCGGGTACAACGGGACCAAGCTGGGCGCGGTCTGCGGCTCGGCCTCGGCCACCGCGGCCGCCTATCAGCAGGTGATCAGCACCTATGGGCTGCACGCCTTCGACTTCGACCTGGAAGAGCCGGAGATCGAGAACACCGGCGCCATCGCCAACGAACTGGGGGCGGCGCAGATCCTGCAGCGCAGCAACCCGGGGCTGTTCGTCTCGGTGACGATCCCGTCGATCGCCACCGGCGCCAACTACTTCGGCCAGCAGCTGATCGCCGAGGCCAAGAGCCTGAACTTCACCCCCGACGACTTCACCATCATGCCGTTCGACGGTGGCTTCAGCGGCGCGTCGTCGCAGATCGCCGCGTTGCAGGGCTTCAACTCGCAGCTGATGAGCGCTTACGGCTGGACCAGTGCCCAGGCCTATCAGCACGAGGGGTTCTCCGGCATGAACGGCCGGACCGACAGCGCCGAATACTTCTACCAGAGCGACTTCCAGTCCGTGCTCAGCTTCGCCGAGAGCAACGACCTGAGCCGGTTCACGTTCTGGTCGGTGGGCCGCGATCGGCAGTGCAACCCGCCCGGCAACAACGGTGCCCTGTCCGCCGAGTGCAGCAGCGTGCCCCAGAACTCGTGGGACTTCACCACCTACGCGGTGGCCTTCTCCAAAAACACCTCGGAGACCCCGCCGACCACGCCCACCTCGCCGCCGCCCACGTCACCGCCGCCCACCGGCGGGGGCGGCACCGGCAGCTGCCCGGCGGCCTGGGTGTCGAACCAGTCCTACTCGAACGGGGCCACGGTGTCCTACAACGGCCACCAGTGGACCGCCAGCCAGTGGAACTACGACGAGGTGCCGGGTGGCGCCGCGGGCGCCTGGACCGACAACGGCGCCTGCTGACCAGCTGATCCCGAAGCCGGGGTGGGTGGCCTGCCGCCCGCCCCGGCCGGTCAGTCCGCTGGGTCTCAAATGATTTTTACCGAAGGTCTTTACCCTTGGTCCCCGCCCGCGGTTCCCGCGGTGGGGGTGGCGGCCGGAGCGGGCGTCGAGGCGCTGGCGGTCGGCGTGGCCGGCGCTGAGGTCGGGTCCGGCCCACCCTGGTCCTGGCCCTGGCCCCCGTTCCCGTCCTGGCCGCTGCCTTGGTCGTTGCCCTGGCCCGGGTTGTCCGGGCCTTTCCCGGCCCCGGTCTGATGGGCCGGGTGGGACGGGGCCGCCGGGGCGGATCTGGCCACCTGGGCGGTCTGCGCGTCGGCCTGAACCTGGCTCCGCCCCGGGCCGCCGCTGGTGTGGTGCCCGGCCGGGGCCGGGCGCGCGGACCGGGTCACGGCCGGGTGGCTGCCGTGCGCCGGGCTGGCCGGGGCGGTCACGAACTGGGTGACCACGGTGCTGTGGTGGCTGCTGCCCCACCAGTCGCCGACGAAGACCGCGCCCGCCCCGGTGACCACCGCGAACACGCATGCTCCGGTGATCGACGCGGCTGACGCCCGGATGTGCCAGGAACCCATCGTCCCTCCTGCGGGTGGTGGTGCCGATGTTCGTGCCTGTGCCTTTCCGAGGTTCCTCGGCGCGGGGGACCGAAACCCCGCTCGGGTTACGCGCCGATAACGACTGCACAATGGAAGACGTGGATGCACCCGTGACAAAGGCCGAGACCCTGGTGACCGACGACGGCGTTCCGATCGACGCGGTGCATCTGGCCCAGGACAGTGACCTGGCCATCGTGCTGGCCCACGGGTTCACGCTGTCGTGGCAGCGGCCCGCGGTCTGGCAGATCGCCACCCGCCTGCAGCAGATGGCCGGCGTGGTCGCCTTCGACTTCCGCGGGCACGGACGGTCCGGGGGCCTGTGCACCATGGCCGACCAGGAGATCCGGGACCTGGCCGTGGCCGTCGCCTACGCCCGCGAGCTGGGCTACCCGCGGGTCGCCGCGATCGGGTTCTCCATGGGAGCCTCGATCGTGCTGCGCTACGCGGGGCTGGTGGGCGGAGGGCTGGACGCGGTGGCGTCGGTCAGCAGCCCCGGCTGGTGGTACTTCCGGGGCACCGAGCGGATGCGGCGGGTCCACTTCGCGGTCGAGCACCGCCTCGGCCGGCTGGTGACCAGAAAGCTGGCGCACACCCGGGTCAGCTCCCAGGGCTGGGACCCGGTGCCGGTGCCCCCGGACCAGGCCGCGGCCCGGATCGAGGGCATCCCGCTGCTGGTCGTGCACGGCGACCAGGACCCGTACTTCCCGGTCGAGCACGCGCAGCAGATCTTCCGCGCCGCCCACGACCCCAAGGAGCTGTGGCTGGTGCCCGGGTACGGGCACGCCGAGTCGGCCTGCCGGCCCGCGCTGACCGACCGGATCGGGGGCTGGGTGGCGGAGGCGGCCGGCGCCGCGGGCGCCCTGGACCGGGCCCGGGCCGCCGGCGTCGTGCTGACCGGGCCGCCCCCGCCGATGGACGGCACCGGCGACGCGGAGTCCGCCGTGGAGGCGGCCGGGGCCGTGGGCCTGCCCCCGGCCGGCGGCGCGGCCACCGCGGGCTGAGCGGCCACGCCAGCCGCCGTACCAGCGACCGACCAGCCCGAGGCTTACCAGCCCGAAGGCTTACCAGCCGGACGGCAGCGGCATGCCCTCGCTGTAGCCGGACGCGCTCTGCAGCCCGATGGTGGCCCGCTCGGACAGCTCGTCCAGGGTGCGCGCGCCCGCGTAGGTGCAGGCGCTGCGCAGCCCGGCCACGATCGTGTCGATCAGGTCCTCGACCCCGGGACGGCGCGGGTCGAGATACATCCGGGCCGTCGAGATGCCCTCCTCGAACAGTTCCTTGCGGGCCCGCTCGAATGCGGAGTCACCCGCGCTGCGCTGCCGCACGGCCCGGGCCGAAGCCATGCCGAAGCTCTCCTTGTACAGGCGCCCGTCGGCGTCGCGGAAGGCGTCACCGGGCGACTCGTAGGTGCCCGCGAACCAGGAACCGACCATCACGCTGGACGCGCCCGCGGCCAGGGCCAGGGCCACGTCCCGCGGGTGCCGCACGCCGCCGTCGGCCCAGACGTGGCGGCCGAGGCGCCGGGCCTCGGTGGCGCACTCCAGCACCGCGCTGAACTGGGGGCGGCCCACCCCGGTCATCATCCGGGTCGTGCACATCGCGCCCGGTCCCACCCCGACCTTGATGATGTCCGCGCCCGCCTCGGCCAGGTCGGCCACCCCGGCCGCGGTGACCACGTTGCCCGCCGCCACCAGCGCGTCCGGGCAGGTCTCGCGGACCCGTCGCAGCGCGCTGAGCATCTTGTCCTGGTGGCCGTGAGCGGTGTCGACCACCACCATGTCCGCGCCCGCGTCCAGCAGCAGCTTGGCCTTGGAGCCCGGGTCACCGTTGACGCCGATGGCCGCGGCCACCCGCAGCCGGCCCGCCGCGTCGGTGGCCGGGCGGTACAAGGTGGCCCGCAGGGCTCCGGTCCGGGTCAGGATGCCCACGCAGCGCCCGGCCTCGTCCACCACCGGGGCCAGCCGGTGCCGGCCCTCGTGCAGCAGGCTGAAGGCGTGCTCGGGGTCGGTGCCGGCCGGGATCGTCACCGGCTTGGCCGACATGACCTGGCGCAGCTGGGTGAACCGGTCCACTCCCTGGCAGTCGGCCTCGGTCACCACCCCGACCGGCTTGCCGTCCTCGACCACGATCACCGCCCCGTGGGCCCGCTTGGGCAGCAGGCTGAGAGCCTCGCCGGTGGTGTCGTCCGGGCCCAGGGTGATCGGGGTGTCGTGCACCAGGTCGCGGGACTTCACCCAGCCCACCACCCGGGCCACCACGTCGACCGGGATGTCCTGCGGGATCACCGCCAGCCCGCCGCGCCGGGCCACCGTCTCGGCCATCCGCCGTCCCGACACCGCGGTCATGTTGGCCGCGATCAGCGGGATGGTGGCCCCGGTACCGTCGCTGGTCGACAAGTCGACATCGAGCCGGGAGGCCACCGCCGACCGGCCCGGCACCATGAACACGTCGCTATAGGTCAGATCAGGGACTGTGCCTGCATTTCCAAGAAATCGCACGTCCTAGAGTGTGCCCGCTGCGGCCGGATGCTATCGCCGCCCGGCCCGCGGCCCTGGGCAGCCGCTGGGGCAGGTGGGGCAGCTGGGTCAGAAAGTGGGGGAGGGGCCGAAGGCGGCGAACATGATGTCGGCGATGCGGTTGGCCATCTCGTCGACGGGGAGCTTCACTTCCGCGCTGAGCAGGTAGTTGATCCGTTCCAGCATCATCAGGCAGGCCACCGCGGTCAGCTCGACGTGCTCGGGCTCCTGGCCCGCGTTCCGGGAGGCCGCGGTCATGCCGGTGGTCATGGCCTCGGAGATGCCGAACATCATCTGCAGGCCGTCGCCGTAGACCTCTTCCGGAACCAGGTCGGCCTGGCTCAGAATGCGGATCACGGTGGCGTGGGCCGCGTAGACGTCGAAGAACTGCCGCACCCAGCGGCGCAGCACGGTGATACCGGCCTCGTCCCTGGTGACGACCGGGAAATCGCCCGCGATGACCTCCATGTCGTGCAGGGCATCGCGGAGCAGGGCCTTGAACAGGTCCTCTTTGTTGGCGAAGTAGAGGTAGAACGTGCCGTGGGAGATGCCGGCCCGGCGCACCACGTCGTCCACTCGCACGCCGTGGAAGCCGCGTTCCTCGAACTCGATCATCCCCGCGTCCAGCAGGCGCTTGACCGTGGCCCGGCCCTGAGCGCGCAGCTCACGGTCGCGGGCGGGAGTCCCGCCCCCGTGCGACGGCGGCCGGGCCCGCGGTTGACCGTCCTCGGTCCCCGGGACGCCCGGGCCGCGGCTTGACTCGTGGGTCATGCAAAGAGACTAGCCGCTGCTAACCTTCCAGCGGTGAGGAGTCAGACCAGGGAGGCTCCCGAAATCCCCGAGGTCACCGGGCCGTCCACTGGCCTGCGGGCCCACTGGCGTGGGGTGACCGTGCTGACCGCGGTCGCGGCCGTGATCAACGTGGCCGACGCGCTGATCAGGTTCCGGCGTTTCCTGTCCACCACCTTCGACCTGGTCATCTTCGACCAGGGGGTCCGCGGGTACGCGCACTTCAGTGCGCCGGTGTCGATCGCCCGCGGGGTGGCCGACGGCGGCTCCGCGCACTTCGTGCTGCTGTCCGACCACTGGTCGCCGATCCTGGCCGTGCTGGCCCCGCTGTACTGGCTGCACGACGGGCCCACCACCTTGCTGGTGGCCCAGGGCGTGCTGTTCGCCCTGGCCATCCCGTCGCTGTGGGTGTTCACCGCCCGGGAGCTGGGCCCGCGCGCGGCCTACTGCGTGGCCGCGGCCTACGCGCTGTCGCTGCCGATCATGGCCGCGGTCACGTTCGACTTCCACGAAGTGGCCTTCGTGCCGGTGCTGACCGCGGTGATGGCCGAGCGGTTCCAGGCCGGCCGCCGCTGGCTGGGCATCGCTGCCGCGGTAGGCCTGCTGCTGGTCAAGGAGGACATGGGCCTGCTCGTGGCCGGGTTCGGGGTGTACCTGCTGCTGACCCGGCGGCGCTGGACCGGGCTCGGGCTGGTGGCCGGCGGGTTGCTGGCCACCTGGCTGGCCAGCCACGTGCTCATCCCGGCGTTCGGGGGATCGGCCACCTTCTACTGGGCCTACGGCCAGTTCGGCCCGGGCGTGGGTTCGGCGGCCGGGAACATCGCCGCCCACCCCCTGCACGCGCTGCACGTGCTGGTCACGCCGGAGGTCAAGGTGCGCACCATGGTGGGCCTGCTGGTCCCGCTGGGCTTCCTGGCCCTGGCCTCGCCGCTGGTGCTGGCGGCGGTGCCGTTGCTGGCCGAGCGCATGCTGGCCTCCGGCTACCCGCTGTGGTGGCAGGCCAAGTTCCAGTACGACGCCTTCATCGTGATGATCTTGTTCCTGGCCGCGGTGGACGGGGCCGCCCGGCTGCAGCGCTGGTGGCGCCGGAAAGGCTGGCACCTGCCCGGCCTCAGGTTCCGGGGCCACCGGGTCCGGGACTGGCCGCCCGCCACCGTGTGGGCCTCGGTGGTGCTGATCGCGGCCCTGGCCTACCTGCCGTTCTCGCCGTTCGGGCAGTTGCTGCACCCGAAGTACTACATGGTCAACCCGCGCATGGCCGCCGCCGACGCGGCCGTGGCCCACGTGCCCTCGGGGGCCGAGGTCGAGGCGGCCAACAACATCGGCCCGCACCTGTCCGGCCGGGACACCGTGCTGCTGCTGGACGGCACCCCGCGCTGGGCCCCGTGGGTGGTGGCCGACACCACCGGCCTGGACTTCCCGTTCTGCACCCCGCGCCAGCAGGCCCAGGACGTCACCTACCTGAAGGCCCACGGCTACCAGCAGGTCTTCGCCGACGACGGCTACGTGGTCCTGCACCGGCCCGCCGACGCCCGGACCCGCCAGGCCCTGCTCCACCCGCCCGTCGCCACCCGCATCCACACCGACATCTGCTACTAGGCACCTTGGGTCTTCTGCTGGCCGGGGCCGGTTGGATATGGTTGTGAAACTGTGAGGAAGGTGATCTGGCGCAGGCTGGCTGTGATCGTCGCGGGCACCTCGGTCGGCGCGGCGGCGTACAGCGGTGTCGGCTACGCGAGCGAGGCTGGCCCGGCCAGCATCGGGGTGCCGTTCGCCTCCGCGGGCCAGCAGCCGCATCCCAAGGACACCGCCACCGGCTCGGCCGCGAAGAGCACGGCCACCAGTTCGCTGCCCCGCCAGCTGGTGGTGCCGGACGCGCTGGCCGTCATCCAGACCGGCATTCCCGCCGCCGAGCTACCGCGGATCAGGAAGCTGAACGGGGTCCGGGCCGTCCTCGGCGTCAGCGGCGGCGCCATCAAGATCAACGGCAAGCAGGTCAACGTCATCGGGGTTGACCCGGCCCGGTTCCGGTCCTGGACCTCGCCGGCCACGGCCGGCAACCAGGCCCTGTGGCGGGCCCTGTCCCGCGGGCAGTTCATCACCACGACCGCGGCGGGCAAGTCGCTCGGCCTGACCAGGAACCACTCCTACCCGGTGGCGGCGGTCAGCCAGTCCCAGCTCACCTTCGGCGGTTCGGCCACCCTCAGCGTGCCCGGCGTGGA
Organism: Streptosporangiaceae bacterium; assembly: GCA_036497405.1. Lineage (GTDB taxonomy): Bacteria > Actinomycetota > Actinomycetes > Streptosporangiales > Streptosporangiaceae > Bog-532. The sequence goes on from DASXJM010000723.1 coordinate 8,199, forward strand.
CGCGGTGGTCGACCGTACCGTCGCGGCCCGGCTGGGCCTGGTGCCCAGCCTGGGCGTGCTGATCAACGCGCCCGCGGCCAACCTGACCTCTCTGGTCGGCCAGGTCCGGAAGATCACCGGGTCCAGCAGCCACGTCATCAGCCTGCTGCCCACCACCGCGACCACCGCGGGTCAGCTCCCGGTGGACACCGCGGTCTCCAGCAGCCGCCCCACCACCTACCTCGAGCTGTACAAGGCGTCCGCGGCCCGGTACTGCCCCGGGCTGTCCTGGACCGTGCTGGCCGCCATCGGCGAGGTGGAGAGCGGCAACGGCGCCAACATCGGCCCGTCCAGCGCGGGCGCGCTCGGGCCCATGCAGTTCCTGCCGTCCACCTGGAAGGCGGTTGGGATCGACGGATTCGGCGACACCGGCACGCCGAACATCCTGAACCCCTACGACGCGGTGCCCAGCGCGGCCGTCCTGCTGTGCTCGGACGGCGCGGCCAAGGGCGGGCAGTCGCTCTACAACGCGATCTTCAGCTACAACCACGCCGACTGGTACGTCGACGAGGTGCTGGCCATCGCGCACGAGTACGCCGCGGCCAACTAGGAGACCCGAAGGCTAGCGCTGGCCCAGGCGGCGCAGGCCGGCCAGGCAGAGCAGCACGCAGGCGGTGCCGCAGCCGGCCGCGAACACATACCCCCAGCGGGCGCCGTGGGCGTCGATGATGAACCCGACCACCGATGACCCGGCCGCCACGCCGACCGCGATGCCGGTGCTCAGCCAGGTCATCGCCTCGGTGCTGCGGCCCGGCCGGGCCTGGGCCTGGGCCAGGCTGTAGCCCGCGATCAGGGTCGGGGCGATGGTCAGCCCGCACAGGTACATCACCGGCACCAGTGTGAGCAGGCTGGGCTGCGCCCAGAACGTGGACACCCCGCAGACGGTCAGGGCCAGCGTGAGCGCGAACCGCCGCTCGGTCCGGGCCCGCCAGGTCCGGGTGCCGTACCAGAGCCCGCCGGTCGCGCTGCCCAGCGCGTAGGTGCCGAGGACGAACCCGGCCAGCGGCTTGTGCCCAAAGTGCTGCGCGAACGCGACCGTGCTCAGGTCGACCGAGACGAACATCGCGCCCAGGCACCAGTACACCGGCACCAGCACCAGCAGCGCCGGGGCGGCCGCGCCCCGCCGCCGGGTTCTCTCTTCTGGCGGCGGGAGCACGGGAATGGTGGCGGGCGGCTCGGTGGACCGCTGGGCCACGAACCACAGCACACCGGCCACGCACAGCACCGTGGCCACCAGCAGCCCGGCCGGCGGGTAGACCTCGGTGGCCAGCAGAGTGACCAGGACCGGGCCGAGCACGAACACCATCTCGTCGGCCACCGACTCGAACGAAAACGCGGTGTGCAGCTGCGGGGAACCGGCCAGCAGGACGCTCCACCGGGCCCGGACCATCGAGCCCAGCGACGGCATGGTCGCCCCCGACACCACGGCCGGGATGAACAGCACCCAGTCCGGTGCGTGCAGCTCGACCGCGGCGATCAGCCCGCCGGTGGCGATCGCGAACGCCGTCACCAGTGGCCGCAGCACGGTCCGCTGGCCGCGCTGGTCGGCCAGCCGGGCCACCTGGGGGGCAAAGAACGCCGAGCCCAGCGCCCCGGCCGACGCGACCGCCCCGGCCATGCCGTACCGCCCCGTGCTGGCCGCGATGAGCAGCACCGTGCCCAGCCCGTACATGGACATCTGCATGCGGCCGATCAGGCCCGCCGCCGAGAACCGCCAGGTGCCCGGGATGCTGAAGATCTGGGCGTAGGGGTTACGGGTGAAGCGGCCGCCCCGCCGCTCCCGCATGTCCACCATGTCCCGGTCGTCCCTCCCCGAGGACTCTATCCGGTGGGTGGTCGGGTCACCGCAGGCCGGCTGGTTGGATGGGACCATGCCCGACTACGACGCGTTCCTGCTGGTCTCGTTCGGCGGCCCGGAGGCGCCCGGCGACGTGATGCCGTTCCTGCGCAACGTCACCCGGGGCCGCGGCATCCCCGACGAACGGCTGGCCGCGGTGGCCGAGCACTACTACGCGGTCGGCGGAGTCAGCCCGATCAACCAGCATTGCCGGGACCTGCTCGGCGCCCTGCGCACGGACTTCCCGGCCGCCGGCCTGGACCTGCCCATCTATTGGGGCAACCGGAACTGGGACCCGTACCTGACCGAGACGGTGGCCACCATGGCCGCCGACGGAGTCCGGCGGGCGGTGGCCTTCGTCACCTCGGCCTACAGTTCGTTCTCCAGCTGCCGCCAGTACCTGGACGACCTCGACCGGGCCCGGGCCGAGGTGGGCCCGGCCGCGCCCCGCATCGACAAGATCCGCCGGTACTTCAACCACCCCGGGTTCATCGAGCCGTTCGCCGCCGGGGCGCGGTCCGCGCTGGAACAGCTGCCACCGGACGTCCGCGGCCAGGCCCCGCTGGTGTTCACCGCGCACAGCGTGCCCGAGGTGATGGCCGCAGCCAGCGGGCCGCCCGCGGCGTGGGCGGCGGCGGGTCCCGGCGGCCGCTACGTGGCTGAGCTGACCGAGGCGGCCCGGCTGATCGCCGAGCGGGTCCCGGGGGAGGGGCGCCCGTGGCAGCTGGTCTACCAGAGCCGTAGCGGGCCTCCCAGCCAGCCGTGGCTGGAACCGGACGTGGTCGACCACCTGACCGGCCTGGCCAAGGAGCACGCGCCGGGGGCGGTCATCATTCCGGTCGGCTTCGTGTCCGACCACATGGAGGTGGTCCACGACCTGGACACCGAGGCGGCCGAAGCCGCCCGGGAGCTGGGCCTGCCGCTGGCCCGGGCGGCCACCCCCTGGTACGACCCCCGATTCCGCGAGCTCGTCGTCGACCTGGTCCGCGAGCGGCTGGAGGACCGGCCGGCCGCGCAGCGGGCGGCGCTGGGCCCGCTGGGGCCGTCCACCGATGAGTGCCCGGACGGCTGCTGCGTGTTCAACCGGCCGGCGGCCCCGGCGCAGGCGCGGGCATGACCGGCCCCGACCCGGAGGAGTTGCTGGCCCTGGCGGCCGAGACCGCTACCGCCACCGCCACCATGCTCGCCGAGGAGGGCGCCCGGCAGCGCCCCGAGGTCGTCCAGACCAAGTCCAGCCTGACCGACGTGGTCACCGCGATGGACCGCCGGGCCGAGGCGATGATCACCGAGCGGATCCGGGCCGCCCGCCCGGCCGACTCCATCCTGGGCGAAGAAGGCGGGGAGAACCGCGGTTCCGGCGACGGGGCCGGTGACCCGGCCGTCCGCTGGATCGTCGACCCGCTCGACGGCACCGTCAACTACCTGTACGGCCTGGCCGACTGGTCGGTCAGCATCGCCGCCGAGGCCGGCGGCGCCATCGTGGCCGGGGTGGTGGCCGTCCCGCTGCGCGGCGAGACCTACCTGGCCGCCCGGGGCCACGGCGCCACCGTGCGCACCGCGGCCGGCCCGGCCACCGCCGTCGGCCACGGCCGCCCGGGGGTGGTCCCGGCGCTGCGCTGCAATCAGGGTGTCCCGCTGGCCCAGGCGCTGGTCGGCACCGGCTTCGGCTACCTGCCGGGCCGCCGCCGGGTCCAGGGCGAGGTGGTCAGCGCGCTGCTGCCCCGCGTCCGCGACATCCGCCGGGGCGGCTCCGCCTCGGTCGACCTGTGCTCGGTGGCGGCCGGCCGCCTGGACGCCTTCTACGAGCGCGGCCTCAACTACTGGGACTATGCCGCCGGCGGCCTGATCGCCGAGGAGGCCGGCGCCCGCGTCACCGGCCTGGGTGGCCGCCCGGCCAGCCCGGCCTTCACCGTGGTGGCCGGCCCCGGCCTCTACGACGAGCTGACCGAAGCCCTGGCCGCCCTCGACCCAGAACGCGACGACTGACCCCAGACAGGTCAGAGGGGCCACCCGGCGGGCGGCCCCTCTGACGAAAGCTAACGGCTCAGGCGGTCACGGGCTCCACGATCCCGTGCGCGGCGGCGATCCCGCGCAGGTGCTCGATCTCGTCGAGCTGGGTGTCGGTGAGCTCCGCGTCCCCGGCGGCCAGGGCCGCCCGCAGGGACGCGTGCGCTTCCCTGAGACGGGACTGCAGAGTGGCAGCAAACTCGCCCATGCGGCTCCTTCCGGTCAAAACGCGCGGATTGGCGTGCCGAGTCCTACCCCCGGCCCAGATCGCGCTAAACCCGGAAACGCCGGCAAACCAGGCGTTCTCGAATGAGATGAGTGACACATGGGCATACCAGTTCGGACGATGCGTTAACCCCACGGCGAACTCAGTCGTGAGAAGGAGTTTCTTGCCTGTACACTTCGCGTCCGGCGGCGGTCAGGACTCGCAGAAGCGGAGGTGCGATGCGCGTCACACCCTCGACGGCGCGACACTCAGCGCGCTGCGTGTGCCCGGTCCGCAAACATGACAGAATTCCCCGCCGGAATCGGGCACAACTTCGGCCCTCCGAGCGTTACACCCGCGCGACGAAGAGGCGCACAACGTATGGAGGGGGAAAGAACCACCATGGCTACTGATTACGACAGCCCACGCAAGACCGACGACGACATGACCGAAGACAGTCTGCAGGAGCTGCAGGCGCGCCGGATGGATCAGTCGTCCAGCACCATCGACATGGACCCCGACGACACGGCTGAGTCCCTCGAACTTCCCGGGGCCGACCTGTCGAACGAGGACCTGTCCGTCCGTGTCATCCCACGGCAGGCGGACGAGTTCACCTGCTCACGGTGCTTCCTCGTGCACCACCGCAGCCAGCTCGCCGAAGAGCGCGGTGGCCACCTGGTCTGCCGGGAGTGCGCCGCCTGAGGCCAGCCAGTCAGTTGCTGCGCCTCTCGCGGGTCAACGGGGTTGGCCAGGGGGCCCGATTACCGGGAGCGCCGGGGCGATCCGCCACCGCGCTCCCGGTCGAGCCGGTTATTCGTCGAGCCGGTTATTCCTTGATGTGCCCGGCCTGGTAGGCCCGCACCCGCTTGGTCGTGGCCCGGGTCGCCAGCAGCCGCGCGGCCTCCAGCCCCACTCCGGTCACCACCGCCCAGCTGAGGGCCTCCATGATCTCGACCTCCGGGTCTTCCGGGCTCACCGGAGGTTCCTTCCCGGTGAACTTGGTCCACGCGAACGTAATGATCTTGCGGGCTATGAACGCCGCCGCGAAAGCGGCCGCCATCCCCGCCACCTTGGTTGTCATGTCTGCGCGCTGATCTGACGCGCCAGCATTTCCTCCGAACCGCATCGTCAGATCATTCCACGGGCGTGCGGTGACCGGTACGCCCCCGCTCGATCACGCTGGCCAGCTCGGCCGGGCGCCGGGTCCCGATCAGCCAGTAGGGCACCGGCGCGGCCGGGTCCTCGACCTCCAGGTACACCGCTGACTTCAGCCACGGCCGGATCAGCGTGTGCGCGGCCGGGTCGGCCTGCGGGCCGCGCATGGCCGCGGCCTGTTTCTCGTCCAGGGCCTGCACCGAGACCACCCGGGCCAGCGGCAGCACCGATCCGGCCGCCCGCAGGTCGCCGCCGGTCACCTCGATCGTCCCCGACCCCCAGGCCAGCAGGGCGGCCACGTAGCCCACGGTGAACACGACGTAGACGGCCACCACGATCGGCGCGCTGAGGTTGGCGTAGATCGCGTAGGCGCCGAGCAGCAGGATCACCGGCACGGCCAGCATCCACCACGCGGCCGGCACGGCGAGCCGTTCGCGGTAATCACGCATGCGCTCAACCGTAGTTGGTTAGATGGGTGCCATGGCGGGTCGGTCGGCGGGGGAGATCGGCCAGCAGGTACGGCAACGGGCCGCGCGCCTGCTGGCCACCGCGCGGGCGCGGCGAGCCGCGGCCCGCCGGGATCCCATGACCGACCAAGCCGCATCCCCGGCCCACGGCCCCGGGGCCAACGGGACCGGCGGCCCGTATCCGCCCGCCCAGCACCCCGCCGCCGCCCCGCCGGACGCGCCCGCGGCCCTGGTGCCGCGCTGGCTGCAGGCGGCCGGGGGCTGGTCCTGGCGCCTGCTGGTCGTGGCCGCCGTCATCTACCTGCTCTACCTGGTCGGGGGCCGCCTGACGGTGGTGGTGGTGCCGTGCCTGGCCGCGCTGCTGCTGACCGCGCTGCTGCAGCCGCTCACCGCCCGGCTGCACCGGGCTGGTCTGCCCATGCTGGCCGCCGCCTGGGCCACCCTGCTCGGCGCGGTGATCGTGCTGGCCGGGACGATCTACCTGGTCACGATCACGGTCCAGAGCGAGTACCCCAACCTGGTCAGCCAGGTCCGGCACACCTCGAAGCAGGTGCAGAAATGGATGGCCGGCCGGCCGCTGCACCTGAAGACCGCCAGCCTGCAGAAGCTGTCCGACCAGGTCATGAACTACCTGAGCCAGCACAAGACGGTCGTGGCCGGCACCGTGGTCAGCGGCGGGGAAGTCGTGGTCGAGATCCTGGCCGGCGTCGTGCTCATGCTGTTCGTGACCTTCTTCCTGCTCAAGGACGGTGAGCGGATCTGGTCGTGGCTGCTGCGGGTGTTCGGCCGCAGCGCCGCGGGCCGGGCCGACCGGGCCGGGCGGGCGGCCTGGCTCGCGGTCGTCTACTACATGCGGGGCACGGTGCTCGTCGCCGCCACCCACGCCCTGGTCATCGGGGTGACGCTGGCCGTCGTGGGAGTGCCGCTGGTCGCGGCCATGACCGTGCTGGTCTTCCTGTCCTCGTTCATCCCGCTGGTCGGGCTGCTGTTCGCCGGGGCCCTGGTCATCCTGCTCACGCTGGTCACCAAGGGCTGGATCGCCGCGGTCATCGTGCTGGCCATCTTCGTCGGTGAGGATCAGCTGGAGAGCCATCTGCTGCAGCCGCTGGTGGTGGGCCGGATCGTCCGGCTCCACCCGCTGGCGGTGATCCTGGTCCTGGGCGTGGGCAGCGTGGTGGCGGGCGTGCCCGGCGCGGTGGTGGCCGTCCCCATCGCCGCCGCCATCAACCGGGCCGTACCGGAACTGCGCCGCACCCCGACGGTGGTGGTGGCCGGGCCGGCCGCCGAGGCCCGGGCCGGGCCGCCGGGCCAGGGACCGGACCCGGGGGTGCCCGCGGACCCGGTTGCGGTGAGTGAGTCCGGCCCACCACCCGAGTCACGGTAAGGTCACCGGCATGACTGGGCCCCGCGAGCCATCCCAGGTGGTCGACGTCCTGATCCAGCGGCTGGACCCCGGGCTGCCGCCGCCGTCCTACGCCCATCCCGGTGACGCCGGCTGCGACCTGTTCACCGCCACCGATGTGGACCTGGGCCCGGGCGAGCGGGCCCTGGTGCCGACCGGGCTGGCCATCGCGCTGCCCGCCGGGTACGCGGCGTTCGTGCACCCGCGTTCCGGCCTGGCCGCCCGGCACGGGGTCACGATCGTGAACGCGCCCGGCACGGTCGACGCCGGTTACCGCGGCGAAATCCAGGTCACGCTGCTCAACACCGACCGGTCGGCGCCGGTCAGCTTCAGGCGCGGGGACCGGATTGCCCAGCTGGTCATCCAGCGGGTCGAGGCCGTGCGCTTCCACGAAGCGGACACCCTGCCCGGGTCGGCCCGGGGTGCGGGCGGGTTCGGCTCCACCGGCGGCCACGCGGCCACCGTGACCACGACGTGAGCATGCCGGGCGCCGAGTAGCGTGAAGCCGTTACAACCGCTGTTCGAAGGGAACGCCCCAGGGGAGACACCCGGGGAACAGACGAAGGAGCGTGCGTAGTGTTCCGTCGGCGTCGACGCGAGGACGCGGACCAGACCACGGCCGGCGATTCCGGGGCGGATACCGCCGCGGACGGCCAGGACTGGGTGGACGACGAGGAAACTGGCGACCCGGCCGGGACCGCGGGCTCCGGCCTGAGCGGCGGCCCGTGGGACGCCGACGACGCCTTTCCCGAGCGGGACCGCGCTGACTTCGGCAGCCTGCTCGTCCCGGTCACGCCTTTGCAGCAAATCGAGCTGGCCACCGACGGCCAGCGGGTCATCTGGGTGTCGGTGAAGAGTGGCCAGAGTGAATTGCGGGTGCACGCCTTCGCCGCGCCGCGCAGCAGCGGCCTGTGGGACGAGGTCCGGCCGGAGATCGAGAGCGAGCTGGCCTCGGTCGGCACCACCGCCCAGGAGATCGAGGGCCCGTTCGGGACCGAGATGTTCGCGCACGTGCCGGTGCAGCCGGGTAACCCGGCCGCAGGCACCGTGCCCATGCGCTTCATCGGGGTCGACGGTCCCCGCTGGCTGCTGCGCGGCCTGATCATCGGCGCCGCCGCCAACGGCACTGAGCCCGCCGAGCCGTTCGAGGACATCCTGTCCGACGTGGTGGTGGTGCGCGGCGACGGCCCGATGCCGCCGCGCGACATGCTGGAGATCCGGCTGCCCGCCGAGATCCAGCAGGCCATCGAGCAGCAGCAGGCTGCCGCGGCGGCGCAGGCGGCGGAAAACGAGACGGCCGGTGACGAAGGCGAGCAGCCGTACCAGGTCGACCTCAACCCGTTCGAGCGCGGCCCGGAATTCACCGAGACGCGCTGAACCGCCGAATTAACGCCTGGTAACACCCCGGTAACCCGCTCCCGCTAGCGTGATTCCATGGGGAGCCTTCTTCGTTCCGGGCCACGACCGGAACGATCCGAGCGGGCGCGGGTCCGGATCACCGGGACGGTGCGCAGCATCCGGCACGACCGCATCGGCGGCCTGCCCGCCCTGGAGGCGGAGCTTCAGGCACCGGGCCAGAGCCGGATCGAGCTGGTCTGGCTGGGCCGCGACGCCATCCCCGGCATCGAGCCGGGCCGGACCGTGGCCGTGGAGGGACGGGTCGCCGTCCGCCGCGGCCGCGACACTCTGTACAACCCGCGCTACGAGCTGACCACGGCTTAGTTGCTGGACAGCAGCTGAGCCAGCTGGTCCTCCACGTCCTGGCTGGCCACGAACAGCAGCTCGTCACCGGCCTCCAGCGGGTCGTCCTGCTGGGGGACGATGACCCGGCCCTCGCGCAAGATGGCCACCAGCGCGGTGTCGGCGGGCAGGTCGAGGTCCCCGAAACGCTGGCCGACCAGCGGCGCGTCCGGGGGCATGGTCAGCTCGACCAGGCTGGCCTCGCTCTGCCGGAACGTCATCAGCCGGACCAGGTCACCGACGCTGACCGCCTCTTCGACCAGGGCGGACAGCAGGCGCGGAGTGGACACGGCCACATCCACGCCCCACGACTCGTTGAACAGCCACTCGTTGTTGGGGTGGTTGATCCGGGCCACCACCCGCGGCACCCCGTACTCGGTCTTGGCCAGCAACGACACGACCAGGTTGACCTTGTCGTCGCCGGTGGCCGCGATGACCACGTTGCACCGGTGCAGGGCCGCCTCGTCCAGCGAGCTGATCTCGCAGGCGTCGGCCAGCAGCCACTCGGCACCCGGCAGGCTGTCGGCCTTGATCGATTTGGCTGAGTGGTCGATGAGGAGCACCTCGTGCCCGTTCTCCAGCAGCTCACCGGCGATGGACCGGCCCACCGCCCCGGCCCCGGCGATCGCGACGCGCATCAGCGGCCTCCCTCCGGGCCGGCGGAGAGTACCTCCGAGACCCGGTCCAGCTCGTCTTCGGCGGCGATGACGTGGAGCACATCGCCTTCCTGCAGGACCGTGCCCGGGCTCGGAACCATGGCTTCGCCGAGCCGGTCGACGAACGCGATCCGGGTCCCGGCGGCCATCTCCACCACCTTGACCTTCTCACCCAGCCATCGCTCGGAGAACGCCACCTCGGCCAGCACGATCTTGCCGGTCGGGTCCCGCCACAACGGCTCCGCGCCCTCAGGCAGCAGCTTGCGCAGCATCTGGTCGGCGGTCCAGCGCACCGTGGCCACGGTCGGGATGCCCAGCCGCTGGTAGACCTCGGCCCGGCGCGGGTCGTAGATCCGGGCCGCGACCCGGTCAATGCCGAACGACTCCCGCACCACCCGGGCCGAGATGATGTTCGAGTTGTCACCGCTGCTGACCGCCGCGAACGCGTCGGCCTCCTGTATGCCGGCCTGGATCAGCACGTCACGGTCGAAACCCACCCCGGTGACCCGGCTACCCTTGAACGAGGCGCGGAGCTTGCGGAATGCCTCGGGATCCCGGTCGATGACGGCGACCGAATTGCCGCGGTCTTCGAGAATATGGGCGAGGGTTGACCCGACCCGTCCGCAACCCATGATCACGATATGCACGGCCGTCCTTCCAGGTTGAGGCGCATCGCCAAAGTTATGCCCTCAGGGCGGTGGTTGTGACACGTGGCTGGCATAACGGAAAGAAACACGATGCGAGCAGAGGATATGACGGCACCTACTGAGCCAGCGCCCGCGCGCGAAACCGTGCTCGAGCCCGGCGACGAGGTCGAGCTGGTGGCGGGCGACGTGGCCCACGGCGGCTGGTGCGTGGCCCGCCTGGACGGTTCGGGCCCGGTGGTGTTCGTCCGGCACACGCTGCCCGGGGAGCGCGTCCGGGCCCGGATCACCGAGGTGACGTCCAAGTTCGCCCGGGCCGACGCGGTGTCGATCCTGACCGCCGCGCCCGGCCGGGTCGAGCCGCCATGCCCCTTCGCCCACCCGGGCGGCTGCGGCGGCTGCGACTGGCAGCACGTGTCCCTCCCCACCCAGCGTGAGCTCAAGGCGGAGGTGGTCCGCCAGCAGCTGCGGCGCATCGCCGATATCGAATGGCCGGTGACGGTCGAGCCCCTGCCCGGCGACGCCCCGGGTGACCCGGAGCCCGGGCTGGGCTGGCGGACCCGGGTCACGTTCGCCGTCCGCTCCGACGGCGTGGCCGGGCTGCGGGCCCACCGCTCCCACCGGGTCGTCGAGATCGACGACTGCCTCATCGCCCATCCCCGGGTGCGCGACCTGGGGGTGCCCGGCCGCCGCTGGCCGCGGACCCGGTCCGTGGAAGCGGCCACCGGCACCGGCGGCCCGGAGCGAGCGGTGATCGTGACCGGTAACCGGCCGACCGCGGTCACCGCCGGGCTCCCGGCCGAATCGGTGCTCGGGCTGTCCCACGGCCGCACCACCGCCGTCCGGGGCCGCCCCTACCTGACCCAGCACGCGACCGGGCGTGATTGGCGGGTCAACGCGGCCGGCTTCTGGCAGGTCCACCCGGCCGCCGCGGAGGTGCTGGCGGCGGCGGTCCTGGACACGCTGTGCCCGCGGCCGGGCGATACCGCGCTCGACCTGTACTGCGGGGCCGGGCTGTTCACCGGGGCGCTGGCCGCGGTGGTCGGCCCGGACGGCGTGGTCACCGGCGTTGAAGCCGACCGGACCGCGGTCCGCGACGCTCGCCGCAACCTGCGCGACACCCCCTGGGCCACCGTCTACCAGGGCGACGCCGGCCAGGTGCTGACCCAGCGCGAGCTGCCCGCGGCCCGGCTGGTGGTGCTGGACCCACCCCGCACCGGGGCCGACCGGGACGTGATCAGGTACCTGGCCCGCCCGGCTGTCCCGGGACCGGAGCGCATCGCCTACGTCTCCTGCGACCCGGCCACGCTGGCCCGCGACATCGCCCGGCTCGGCCAGGCCGGCTGGCGGCTTGCCGCCCTGCGCGCCTTCGACGCCTTCCCCATGACCCACCACGTCGAATGCCTGGCCACCCTGGAAAGATCGAACTCATGAGACTCCGGATCTTCATTGAGCCACAGCAGGGTGCCGACTTCGCCACCCAGGCCCGAGTGGCGCAGGCCACCGAGGAACTGGGCTTCGACGCGTTCTTCCGGTCCGACCACTTCCTGGCCATGGGCGACGGCGACGGTCGGCCCGGCCCGACCGACTCGTGGGTGACGCTGGGCGCGCTGGCCCTGCAGACCAGCCGCATCCGGCTCGGCACCATGGTCACCGCAGGCACCTTCCGGCTGCCCGGCCCGCTGGCCATCGCGGTGGCGCAGGTCGACCAGATGAGCGGCGGGCGGGTCGACTTCGGCGTCGGCACCGGCTGGTTCGAGGCTGAACACACCGCCTACGGGATCCCGTTCCCCAGCGTGGGCGAGCGGTTCGACCGGTTCGAGGAACAGCTGGCCATCATCACCGGCCTGTGGGAGACCCCGGTCGGGCAGACCTTCTCCTTCGCGGGCACCCACTACCAGCTGACCGACTCACCGGCGCTGCCCAAGCCTGCCCAGCGCCCGCGACCCCCGGTGATCCTGGGCGGCGCCGGCCCGCGCCGTACCCCCCGGCTGGCCGCGCGCTACGCCGACGAGTTCAACATGGGCTTCCGCGACCTGGCCGAGACCGAGGCCGGGTTCGGCCGGGTCCGGGACGCCTGCACCGCCGCGGGCCGGGACCCGGGCTCGATGCGGTACTCGGCCGCGCAGACCGTGATCTGCGGCCAGGACGACGCCGAGCTGGCCCGCCGCGCGTCCGCCATCGGCTGGCGTCCGGGGGACGTCGGCACCCAGGGCATCTCCGGCACCCCGGCCCAGGTCGTGGACACCATCGGCCGGTTCGGGCAGGCCGGAGCGGACACCATCTACCTCCAGGTCCTCGACCTCAGCGACCTGGACCACCTGGAGCTGCTGGCCGCTGACGTGCTGCCCCAGGTCTAGGTCCCAGGTCTGGACACCAGGTCTAGTCGCCGAAGGCGGCCTGCACCGCGGCCCGGCCGGTCCGGGCGCCGGCCAGGAACCCGTAGCTGCCCTGCTCGCGCAGCTCCCGGGCGGCATCGGCCAGGGCCCCGTAGGCCGTGTAGGCGAACGCCCCGCCGACCGAGATCCGGCGGACCCCGGCGTCGGTCAGCTGGGCCACGCCCGGGGTGCCCGCGAAGGTGAGCACGTTCACCGGGCGGTCGACCGAACTGACCACGGCCCGGATGTCGTCCAGCGCGGTCAGGCCCGGGGCGTAGAGCACGTCGGCCCCGGCGGCCTGGTAGGCCTGCAGCCGGGCGATCGTGTCCTTCAGGTCGGGCCGCCCGTGCAGGAAGTTCTCGGCCCGGGCCGTCAGCACCAGCCGGGAGCCAGATCCGCGGGCGGCTTCGACCGCGGCCGCGACCCGCTCGGCGGCCAGGCCGGGCTCGTAGATCGGGTCGTCGGACCGGCCGGTGGAGTCCTCCACCGAGCAGCCCGCCAGCCCGGTCCCGGCGGCCAGCCGGACGGTCTCGGCCACCCCGGCCGGGTCGTCGGCGAAGCAGTTCTCCAGGTCGGCCGAGACCGGGATGCTGACCGCGGCGGCCATGGCCCGGGAGTGCTCCAGGGCCTGGTCCCGGGTCACGGTGTTGTCCAGCTGGCCCAGCGTGGCCGCGAAACCAGAACTGGTGGTCGCGATGGCCTCGAACCCCAGCGAGGCCAGCAATGCGGCCGACCCGTGGTCCCAGGCGTTGGGCATCAGCAGCGGCGCCGGGCCCTGGTGCAATGCGAGGAAATGTTCGTACTTACCGGCTTGATCGGTCACCAAGCCAATGTAACGGCTGGATCAACCGATTTGCTGGCGGCACCGCGGGACCCCGCCAGCGGCCTGCGGGAGCTACGCGCGGTGACCGGGCAAGAGCAGGGTTCGCCCGGCGGACCTGCGGATTTGGCTTGCACGCCCGATAACGGCAATGCGATCGTGGGTGGGTGCGTCTTGGCTCCGTCTCCGCCGGGAGGGAACGGGTCCTCGTGACCCTGGCGGTCGTGGGGCCCCTATCGCTCATGCCCGGGGGGAACCAGCCGTGAGCCGCTTCCGGCCCGGCCGGCGCAGGGGTGACCACCCTGAGGGTGATGAACCCTATGACGATCGCGGCTACGCCGGGGAATCCTACGACGAGGGACCCTACCGGGACGACCCCTACCGTGACGGCTACGCCGCCCCCGACGATCACGATCCCGGCGGCTCAGCCCACGATGGCCAGCACGACAGCCGGGTCGGCGCGGCCCAGGACGACAGCGGCCGGCCTGCGGGCCCGCTCGATCCGGGCCGGTCCGGCGGGCCGCGGTTCCACCAGGACCACGATGTCCTCCAGCCCACCTCGGTGATCTCACCGGGCAGCCTGGTCGGGCCGCCGCCCGACAGCGGCGCTCCGGACTACCAGGACGGCCCGGCCTTCGACGGCGGCTCCGCCGGCTACCAGGGCGCGCCGCCCTATCCGCCCGCCCCGGCCGGGTATGCCTACCCCGGCTACCAGGCCCCGGCCGGCTACGGCCCGGTCGCCGACTACTCCAGCCCGCCCGAGTACGCCCCTCAGCACCATCCGGACTACGGGCCCACGCACGGGGCTTCCGCGGGCTACGAGGCCGGGGCCGCCTACCCGCCCGGCTCCGACGCCGAGGCCGGCCCGGACGAGGACGACGGCTACGACCCGCGGCCGCCGTATGCGGCGCCGCCGGAGTACCGCAACGGCCCGGCCTACCGGCCCGGGCCGCCACCTGGGCGCGCCCCCGGGTACGGGCCGGGGCCGGGCCCCGGCCCGCAGGCGTATCCGGGGCCCCCGGCCGGTTATTACCCGGCGCCCGGGCCGGGCTATCCGCCGGGCGGCCGGCCGCCCGCTCCCGGTTACCCGCCGGGGCCCGCCCGCGGCCCGTATCCGCCGGGTGCCCGCCCGGCCGGTCCCGCGTACCCCGCGGCCGGCTATCCGGGCCCGGGCTACGCCGACGCGCCCTACCGGGGCCCGGAGCCCTACGAGCAGGGCTACACGTTCTCGGTCAGCGAGGGCGACGAGTTCGTCTCCAGTTCCGGCTCGGGCGGCGCCGAACCCGGCCCGGACGCGCCCTGGGGTGGCCTGCTGTCCACCGGCCCCATGCCCGCCGTGCCGGGCGATGACCGCCCGCCCGCCGGCTACGAGCAGGTCCACGTCCGCTACACCGAAGCCACCCCCGGCCCGGCCGCCGCGGGCCCGTCCGCTCCCGCCGTGGGCCCGGGCACCCCGGCCCGCCCGGCCGGCCCGGATCCGCGCTACCCGGGCCCGGTGCCGCCGCGCGGCTACCAGCCGGGCCCCGGTCCCGGTTACCCGCCACCGTCGGGGTACGGTCCCCGGCCCGGCTTCGGCCCACCTGGCTCGCGTCCGCAGCCCGGCCCCCGCCCCCAGCCCGGCTCCCGCCCCCAACCCGGTGCCCAGCCGGCTGGGCAGCTGGGTCCTCAGCCCGGTGCCCAGCCCGGCGCCCAACGGGGTTCGCGGCCCCAGCCCGGCCGGCGTCCCCCGCCGGGCGTCCGCCCCCAGCCGGGCCCACGTCCGCAGGGGGATCCCCGTTCCCAGCCGGGTGCACGTCCCCAGCCCGGACCGCGGCCGCCGGCCGGCCACCGCCCCCCGCCGGGCTACCGGCCCGGTTACGGCCCGGCCGAGCCCCGGCACCGCGCCGCCGGTCCCGCCCGCGACCCGGCCGGCCCGGGCCGCCCGCCCACGGCGGACTACCGTGACCCCGCCTATCCCGGGCCCGGCCCGGCCGCCTACCCGCCGGCGCCGTCGGCCCCGGCCGCCTACCCGGAACCGGGCGACGACGACGAGGGCTACGGGCCGCGCCCGGCCGCGTACCGGTCCCACGACCCGCGGACCCGCTACGACGAGCCCGGCGGCTATGACCGTCCGGCCGGCCCGGAGTCCTACGACGACGGCTACGCCCGCCGGGCCGAGCCGGAGTCCTACTCGCGCCCGGCCACCCCC
>DASXJM010000724.1:0-9385 GCA_036497405.1 Streptosporangiaceae bacterium
GCGATCAGGCCGACGGCGCCGCCGGCCACGCTCATGGCCGAGTACACGCCCATGGCCCGGTTACGCGGCGGTCCCTCGGCGAAGGTGACCGCGATCAGCGACAACGCCGTCGGCGCGGCCAGCGCCCCGCCGACGCCCTGCGCGGCCCGCGCGGCCAGCAGCCAGGCCTGGTCGGTGGCGAACCCCCCGAGCAGGGAGGCCAGTGAGAACAGCACGATGCCGGCGATGAAGATCCGGCGACGCCCCAGTAGGTCGCCGGCCCGCCCGCCGAGCAGCAGCAGCCCGCCGAACGCCAGCGCGTAGGCGTTGACGACCCACTCGAGGTTGCTGCCGGAGAAGCCGAGTGCGCCCTGGATGTGCGGCAGGGCCACGTTGACGATGGTGGCGTCGAGCACCACCATGAGCTGCGCCGTCGCGATCACCGCGAGGGCCACGCCCAGCCGTCGCGGCGGCCCGGTGGTCGCGGCGGCCGGCGCCCCCGCGGTCCTGACCGGTGGATGGGTGGTGGACATGACAAACTCCCTGGTTCAAGTCACGGTGCGCGGACCCGGGCCGGGCCGGCCGGTGGTGTGGCCAGGGCTGGCCCGGGCCACGCAGTGGGCAGTGTCAGCAGCCGGGTCAGTAGCCGTAGCCGCCGCCGGACCCGGCCGGAGCCATCGGGCTGGACGGGGTCTGGCCGCTGGTGCTGGTGATCGAGGCCAGGCCGGGCGTGGCCACGAAGAAGTTCTGGACTCCCTGGCCGGTCACCACGCCGGCGTGATCGCTGACGAAGGTGTACAGCGGGTGGCCGTTGTAGGTGGCCTGCTGGCCGTTGACGTCCTGGAGCACGCTGAGCTTGCCGCTCAGTCCCGAGCCGGCCGGAGAAGCCGAGGTCAGCGGCGGCCACGCCTGGGCCAGACCGCCGGTGACGAACGACTTCGCCGCGGTGTCGGGCTTGTAGTAGTAGAGGGGCTGGCCGGTGGTGCTGACCAGGATGGTCTCCAGCTTCCCGTTGACCGGCACCTGGGCGGTGCGCACGGTCGTGGCCGCGGCACTGTGGCCGGCGGCGGGCGCGGCACTGGCGGTTGAGGTGCTGACCACGGCGGCGGTAATGCCTCCAGCGGCGGCGACCACGGCCACACCGATGCTTGCGATCATGACTTTCGGGCGTTGCATGACTTCCTCCTTGAGAAGTTCTTCTTGTCTACTAATACGGTTAGTAGACGGCGAGGGATTGCCCCCAGGGCAGAAAATGTCGACAATTTGGTCGGCCGCTCCGGCCGCTACTAATACGGCTAGTAGAAGCTTGGTGTTCAATCGAATGTCGTCAGCGGAGCGTCGGCGGCGGCGTGCGAGGTCCGTCACCGCCGGCCTCCAGGCAGCCGCCTTCGATCAGCGACGGGCCACGGCTGACGCCCGGGCCTGCGGGGATCGGCCCGGTCGGCCCGGTCCGGCCGGCGGTGGCCAGCACGGCCACGGCCAGCAGGACGCCGAGGGCGGCGGTGGCCGTATCGACCATCGTGTACGGAGAACGAAAGCCGGACGCGGCCGATTGCGGTCCGGACGCGGCCCCGATGAGCAGGGCCGCCCAGGCCGGCCAGCGGCGGCGGCTCTCGTAGGCGTGCGCGGTCCGCAGGCTCAGCACGGCCGCGGCCACGCCCGCCACGACCAGCCCGATCGTCGGCCCGTCGTACCGGGCCGACGCCATCGCCACGCCGCACCGGGCCAGGTCCAGCACGGCCACGGCCAGCAGCATGACGGTGATCACCCGCCGGCCGGGCAGGCCGCGGGCGGGCGACGTCATCCCCCGGGCGCCGTCGGCGACCGGCCCGCCGGGCCGGGGGGCGGTCATCAGGCGGCGGCTTGGTGAGGCTGCGGCCGGGCCGGGTCCTGCAGCTGCTGGCGGAGGGCGTTCAGGGCGTAGTGGAGCCGGGATCGGGCCGTGCCGTGCGGGATGCCGAGCTGGCGCGCGACCATCTCGGTGGTCCCCCCGCGATAGAAGGACTCCACCAGCACCGCCCGGTGCGCGGGGGACAGCTTGCGCAGGGCGTCAGCCACCAGTTGCCGGTCCATGATCTGGCCGGACTCGTCATCGTGGCCGAAGTCCAGGTCGGGCCGGGCCTCGACCGTCACCGGCCGCGACCGCGCGGCCCGGGCGGCGTCGATGACCAGGTTGCGCGCGACCCGGAACAGCCACGGCCGGACCATCCGGTCGTCGGCGGCCAGCTGCGGCAGGTGCCGCCAGGCCCGGATGAAGGTCTCCTGGACGATGTCGTCGGTGCCGGCCAGGTCGGGGCCGATCCGTTCGACGTAGCGGGAGAGGGACGGGGCGTACCGGGAGTACAGCTGGCGCAACGCGGCGTCGGCATCCTCGGCCAGGTCGCCCAGGGTGGCTTCGGAAATCACAGACATGCCTACTAATACGCTTAGTAGGTAGCGAGGGATTGGACTGCGGGGCCGGAAACCTGAAAAAAGTTCCTGGCCGCTCCGGCAATCCAGTTGCCTATCCTATGCGTATTAGTAGGCAACGGCGGGACACCGCCAGCGCGACTGAGGGTGGAGCGAGGATGCGTCAGCTGGGCGAGCTGGAAGCCGCGATCATGGACCGGCTGTGGGACTGGGGCAGGCCAGCCCTGGTCCGCGAGGTGGTCGAAGATCTGCGCGCCGACCGGCCAGTGGCCTACACCACCGTGATGACGGTGATGGACAACCTGCACGGCAAGGGCTGGCTGCGCCGCGAGCGGGACGGCCGGGCCTGGCGCTATGAGCCGACCCGCTCCCGGTCCGCGTACACCGTGGGGCTGATGAGCGACGCCCTGGGCACCAACCCCGACCGGCGCACGGCGCTGGCCCATTTCGTCCTCCAGATGAGCCCGCACGACGCCGAGCTGCTGCAGCAGGCGCTCGATCAGGCCCGTCCCGCGGCCGAGCCGGGTGGGGACAAGTGACCATCGGAGCCGTACTGCTGGCCTACGCCATCGGCGTCGGCACGCTGAGCTCGCGGGCCCTGCGCCGGGCCCGCTGGACGTCCCGGGCGCCCCAGCTGGCCATCTACACCTATCTGGCCGCGGCCTGGTCGACCCTGGCCGCGCTCGGGCTGGCCGGCCTCACCCTGGCCGTCCACACCAGCGCCCTCGGCGGTGGCCTGAGCCACCTCATCGGGGCCTGCGTGATCCGGCTGCGCGACATGTACGCCACCCCGGGCGGGGCCGCCGCGGCCGGGCTCGGCCTGACCATCACCGGCGCCGTGCTGGCCCGCACCGCGTTCATCACCGTCACCCACGTGCGCGCGGTCCGGCAGCAGACCCTGGAGCACGCGCAGACCGCCCGGATGGTCGGGCGGCCCGACGCGGCCCTGGGGGCCACCCTGGTGGACCACCACCAGCCCGCCGCCTACTGCGTGGCCGGCCGCCAGCCCACGGTGGTGCTGACCACCGCCGCGCTGCAGGCGCTGGAGCCCGCCCAGCTGGACGCGGTCCTGGCCCACGAGCGGGCGCACCTGGCCGGCCATCACCACCAGCTGGTGACCGCGGCCCGGATCGTCCGGCAGGTGCTTCCGTTCCTGCCGCTGATGCGCGCCACCGAGACGCAGGTCGCGCGGCTGGCCGAGCTGCACGCCGACGACATGGCCCTGCGCTCGCGCGAGCCCGGCCTGCTGGCCACGGCCCTGGTCATCCTGGCCACGCCCGCCGCCCCGGGGCCGGGCCTGGCCGCGGCGGCCACCGACGCGATCGGGCGCATCCACCGCATGCTGGGGCCGGCCGAGCCGCCGCTGAGCCCGGTCCGCCGCCACCTGCTGCGCGGCGCCGTGGCCGCCCTCGCTCTGGCCCCGGTCCTGCTCGCCCTGGCCCCGGCCGCCGTCGCGCTCGCCCTGGGCCGCGTCCCCGGCGCCTGAGCGGCTGGTCCTGTTCCGGCTCCGGCCGACCGTCCAAGCGGCCTGGACTCAGGGGCGATTGACCGGCCGCGCGGCCTGAGCTCCAGCCTGGCCGGACGGCGGCTCGGGCCCAGGCTGACTGGCCAGGCGTTCCAGGCTCCAGCCTTTGCCAGCGTGCCGCCTCCGGGCTCTAGCCCCTGGCCGCCCAGCCCACCCGGACCCAGGCGCCCCTCCGCACGCTTGGTTAACGACCGCCCCCGGGACCTCGTCGGCCACGAGCCGATCAGTGATCCCGGGACTCTCGGATTGAACATTCGATATCTACTAACCGTATTAGTAGATAGGAACGTTAATCGAGAAGGAGGCGGTCCAGATGACCGACAGCCAGCCGCGCCCGCGGGAAACCGGACCCGCCCCGAGCTGGGAGCGGCCGGTCCTGCCGACCAGCGGGCTCTGGCGGACCAGCCGGCTGGCGGCGCTGCCGCTGCGGCACGCCGCCCGCACCGCGGCCGCGGCCAGCCGGCTGTCCCGGGCCACTCGAAGCCAGGTGGCCGCGCGCACCGCCGAACAGCTGTTCAGCACCCTGGGCGAGCTCAAGGGCGGCGCGGCCAAGCTCGGGCAGGCGATGGCCGTGTTCGAGGCGGCGATGCCCGAGGAGGCCGCGGCCCCTTACCGGTCGGCGCTGCGACGGCTCACCGACGCCGCCCCGGCCATGCCCGCCGACGTGGCCCGCCGCATCGTCGCCGCCGACCTGTCCGCCAGCTGCGGGCCCGATTGGCAGGAGCGGCTGGTGGCCTTCGACGAGACCCCGGCCGCGGCCGCCTCGATCGGCCAGGTGCACCGCGGAAAGTGGCGGGATGACGACGGCCAGATCGCCGACGTGGCGGTGAAGGTGCAGTACCCGGGGGTGGGCGACGCGCTGCGCTCGGACCTGCGCCAGGGCCGGCTCCTGGCCCGGGGGATGGCTAAGCTCAGCGGGCTGAAGGTGTCGGAGCTGGCCGACGAGCTGGCCAGCCGGGTGGTCGAAGAGCTGGATTACGTGCGCGAGGGCCGCGTCCAGGCCGAGGTGGCGGCCGCGTTCACCCCGCGCGTCCCGCTGGCGCTGGCCGCCGCGCGCGCAGCCGGTGCCCCCGAGCCGCCCGGCCGCACCGACGTGGTCGTCCCGGCCGTGTACCTGGCCGCGCCGCGAGTGCTGGTCACCCGCTGGCTGGAGGGGGTGAGCCTGACCACGCTGCTGGACGGGCGCACCGAGCTGCTGCCCGCGGGCTGGCGCGAGCTCGACCGTGCGGCCGCGGCCAACCTGGCCGGGCGACTGCTCTCGCACGCCATGTTCGCTCCGGCCGCAGGCACCGGCTGGATGCACGCCGACCTGCACCCGGGTAACTTCCTGCTGCTGCCGGGCGGCCGCCTCGGCATGCTGGATTTCGGCGCCGTGGCCGCCCTGCCCGGCGGTATCCCGGCCCCGTTCGGTCAGCTCGCCGCCGCGGTGCTGGCCGGTGACGGGCCCGCCGCGGTCGGTCTGGCCCGGCAGACCGGAGTCCTCTCCCCCACGGCTCAGGTCGATCCGCAGCTGATCATGGAGCTGATGCTCCCCTACGTGGCCACCGCGGGCGCTGACACCTTCACCTACTCGCGGCCCTGGCTGCGCGGGGTCATGGCCCACTTCAACCAGCCGCGCTTCGCGGCCACCGTCCGCAGCCTGACCCCGCCGTCGGAGTACGCCCTGGTCTGGCGGGCGACCCTGGCCGGCGCGGGCCTGTTCGCCCAGCTGGGCGCGACGGTGCCGACCCGCGCGTTCCACCTGGCCTACTCCCCCGGGTTCCGCGAGGAGACCATGTCCGGCCGGTCGCAGCGCGGCGTTCCGGTCATCGAGGCCGCGGTGCCCGCGCGCTGATCCGCGGACGGCACAAGGCCTCTCCCCGAATCGGGAGAGGCCCAGGTCAGGCGGAAAGGCTGGACGCGGGGTCAAGCTCGGCCATGCGGGCCTGCAGGTCATTCAGGGCCGCCGCGGCCAACGGCGCGAACGGCTGGTCGTCGCGGGCCTTCATCCAGCCCTCGAACGCCACGCTGAAGGCGAGCAGGCCCACCTCGGCCCCCAGTCGCGCGGTCAGTTCGTCCACGCCTCGCTCGCGCAGGGCGGCGGTGATCGCCTGGCCGGTCCGGGCGTGCTTGAGCAATCCTCGTTCCTGCAACTCGCTGGCCGACGCCAGCACCGCGACGCGCTTGGCCGCCGCGGCCCGCCGGTGCGGGGTCATCACGACCTCGACGGCGGCCAGCGCCGCTCGCAGGCATTCAAGGGGCGTCGCCTCCGGGGCGGCGGCCCGGATGCCCTCGGCGAACAGCCCGGCCAGCACGTCTTCCCCGCCGAAGAGGACCTCGCGCTTGTCCGCGAAATGCCGGAAGAACGTGGCCCGGTTCAGGCCCGCGCGATCCGCGATCTGGGCCACGGTCGTCTCCTCGTACCCGTTCTCCACGAACAGGTCCAGGGCCGCGGTTTCCAGGCGCTCCCGCGCGTTCGGCGCCCATCTGCTCACCGCCCCATCCTAGGTGACGCGACCGGATCGCATTATTTTTACCGAAGGTCACGCGACTGAGTCGCATAATGATGCTAGGTTGATGCGACTGAATCGCATCAACTCGGTTGGCTCAGACAGGAGACCCTTCATGCGCATCTTCGTCACCGGCGCTTCCGGCTGGATCGGCTCGGCCCTGGTTCCGGAGCTCATCGGCGCCGCCCACCAGGTCCTGGGGCTGGCCCGCTCGGACGCCGCCGCCTCCGCCGTCGCCGCCCTGGGCGCCGAGGTCCTACGCGGCGACCTGGCCGACACCGACGTGCTGCGGGCCGGAGCCCGCGACAGCGACGGCGTCATTCACCTGGCGTTCGTCGTGCCCAGCCTGAGCGAGGCGGCCACCCGGACCGACGCCCGGGCCATCGAGACGTTCGCCACCAGCCTGGCCGGCTCCGGCCAGCCCCTGCTGGTCTCGGGCGGAACGATCGTCACCCCCGGCCGTCCTTCCACCGAGCGCGACGAGCTCATCGCCCGCGGGCCCATCGCGGCCCGCATCACCAACATGCGGGCCGCCCTGGCCGCCACCGAGCGGGGGGTGCGGGCGGCCCTGGTCATGCTGCCCCGCTCGGTGCACGGCCCGGGCGACCGCCACGGCTTCGTCCCCCAGCTCATCGCCCTGGCCCGGGCCCGGGGGGTCTCCGGCTACCTCGGCGACGGGGCCAGTCGCTGGCCGGCCGTGCACGTGAGGGACGCCGCCCTCCTCTACCGGCTGGCCATCGAGCAGGCGCCCGCCGGCGCCGTGCTCAACGCCGTCGGCGACGAAGGCGTGCCCGTCCGCGAGATCGCCGAGACCATCGGCCGGCACCTGAACCTGCCCGCCGGCTCCCGGCCCGCCGCTGAGTACGGCGGCATGCTCGCACCCCTGCTCAGCACCGACATGGCCGCCTCCAGCGCCCTCACCCAGGAGCTCCTGGGCTGGAAAGCCACCCACCCCGGCCTGATCGAGGACCTCGACCAGGGCCACTACTTCAGCTGACCGGTCCGCTCGGGCCGCCCGGCCGCGGCCGGGCGGGTGCGCCCGCCGACGAGGGAGATCGCGGAGGCGACGATCATGGTGGCGGCGATGAACCACCAGACCCGGTGGTAGAGGCCGAGGGCCTCGGGCTTAGCCGCGGCCAGCAGCACGACCGTGATGGCCACGCCGAGCGCGCTCCCGACCTGGCGGGACATGTTCAGGACCGCACTCCCGGTCGTGGCCCGGTCGGCCGGCAGCGTGCTGGCCGAGGCGAACAGCGGAGCCTGCGACAGGCCCGCCCCGGTGCCCCCGATGATGAGCCCGGGGAAGAACCCGCCCCAGTACCCGCCGTGCGCCGACGTCGCGAAGATCCAGAACAGGGCGGCGGCCGCGAAGAACAGCGGTCCGCCGATGGCCACCCGCTGGCGCCCGAAGGCGTTGGCGATCCGGCTGCTGTTCACCGCGAACACGGCCGCCATCAGCGGACCGGGAGCGATCGCGATGCCGGCCCGGACCGCCGAGTAGCCCCAGGCGTCCTCGAGGAACAGCACCGTGACCAGCAGCCAGGAGGCGAAGCCGAGGAAGAAGATGAACAGGGCCAGGCTGGCCGTGCTGAACGCCCGGGACTGGAACAGCGTCCGCTCGATGACCGCGTGCGGGTTGGCGATCGAGCGCCAGGCCGCCGCGGTGACCAGGACGGCCGCCACCACGTACAGGCCGATCTCCGATCCGCTGGTCCAGCCCCAGTTGCCGCCTTCGACGGTGACGATGACCACGGCGGCGATGGCCAGGAACACGGCCACGATCGAGAACGGATCCGGGAGACGGGCCCCGCGTTCGGCCCGGATCTCCGGCAGCAGGATGCGTCCGGCGACGACGGTGGCGATGCCGATCGGCACGTTGACCAGGAAGATCCAGCGCCAGTTGATCCCGGCCAGCAGCCCGCCGATGGGGGCGCCGGAGGTGGCGGCGACGGCTCCGACCCCGGCCCAGATGCCGACGACCAGCCCGTGCTGGCGCCGGGCGAAGGCGGGCAGCAGCAGGCCGAGCGAGGTCGGCACCACCATCGCGGCCCCGATCGCCTGCAGGACGCGCCCGGCCACCAGGATCCCCAGCGACGGCGCCAGGGCGCACAGCACCGAGGCCGCGACGAAGACCACCACCCCGCTGAGCAGGAAACGGCGGCGCCCGAAGTGGTCGGCGAGGCGTCCGGCCGGAACCAGCAGCGCCGCGAAGACAATCGCGTAGGCGTTCAGCACCCAGGACAGGTCACCGAGGCTGGCTCCGTGGAACGACTGGCTCATGGCCGGCACCGCGATGTTGACGATGAAGAGGTCGAGCTGGGCCATGAACGCGACCGCGGCCAGGACGGCCAGGATCCCCCAGCGCCGGGGGTGACCCTCGTCCGCCGTGGCCGCGGCGGCCGGTGGCGTCTCGATCCGGGCCTTCGGGAACTGGGTTTTCGGGAAGTTCAGCGTGCCGGCCACCGGGTCTCCTTTTAGTTCCTTCAGTGAACTGTCTCACGGTAGCATAACAGTTCCTTCAGTGAACTAATGCCGGTATACTGAGGGCATGGCACTTCCACGGGAGTACGAGGGGCAGGCCTGCTCGATCGCCAAGGCCCTGGAGATCGTCGGTGAGCGCTGGACGCTGCTGATCGTCCGCGACGCCGCCTACGGCGTCCGCCGCTTCTCGGACTTCGTGACCCACCTCGACATCCCGCGGCGCGTGCTCACCGAACGCCTCAAGTTCCTGGTCGAGCAGGGCATCCTGGAAAAGCAGCCGGCCGGCGGGCGCGAGGAATACGTGCTCACCGGCAAGGGCCTCGCGCTGTTCCCGGTGATCCGGGCCCTGGCCGCCTGGGGTGACGAGTACACGTCGCCCAGCGGACAGCGGCGGATCATCCGTCACGTGGCCTGCGGCACGATCCTCGAACGGACCGGCCGCTGCCCCGAGTGTGACGTCTACCCGCCCGTGGGTGACCTCGAGAGCACACCGGGGCCGGGA
>DASXJM010000725.1:0-2269 GCA_036497405.1 Streptosporangiaceae bacterium
CTGGAGGCCGGGGCCGAGATTCGCACCGGGGCCCGCGTCGGCCGGCTGCTCACCCAGGACGGCCGGGTCTCCGGCGCGGTGCTGGCGTCGGGGGAGGAGATCACCGCGCCGCTGGTGGTCACCTCGCTGCACCCGCGCACCGCGTTCCTGGACCACGTCGGCCGCGACCGGCTGCCGGACGACTTCGTGACCGACATTGAGCACTGGAAGACCCGCAGCGGCGTGGTCAAGATCAACCTGGCCCTGGCCGAGCTGCCCGACTTCACCGCCGACCCCGGCACCACCCTGCAGGAGCACCACACCGGCTCGGTGGAGATGGCGCCGACCATGGAGTACATCGAGCGCGCGTTCATCGACGCCCGCGAGGGCCGGCCGGCCGAGCGGCCGTTCAGCGACGGGGTCATCCCGACCACCTTCGACAAGACCCTGTGCCCCGAGGGCTACCACACCATGTCGCTGTTCACCCAGTGGGTGCCGCAGGACTGGAACACCGAGCCCCACCGGGACGAGCTGCAGGCCTACGCCGACCGCATGATCGACACCTACAACGAGGTCGCGCCCAACTTCAAGAGCTCGATCCTGCACACCGACATCGTGGGTCCGTACGAGATGGAACACGACTACGGCCTGATCGGCGGCAACATCTTCCACGGCGAGTTGTCGCTGGAGCAGCTGTTCCACATGCGGCCGGCCCCCGGTTACGCCGACTACCGCACCCCGGTCCCGGGCCTGTACTACGCCAGCTCCGCGACCCACGCCGGCGGCGGCGTGTGCGGCATCCCCGGCATGCAGGCGGCCAAGGCGGCCATCGCCGACACCAAGGCCGCCGCCAAGTCCGGGCGCCGGTCCGAGCGCCGGTCGGCCGCGGTCCGGCGCCTGCGCCGCCAGTGACTCACCTGGCCACTCCGGCAACAGTCACCGACCAGGGTGTCACGGCCATGCTGGAAGCCCGCAGCGTGGCCCTGGTCGGGGCCAGCCTCCGCCCCGGCAGCCTCGGCGAACGCATGATCACCGAGCTGGCCCGCAGCCCGGCCCGGCCGCGCACCTACCTGGTCAACCCGCGCTACAATGCGCTCGGTGACCAGCCCTGTTACCGGGCCCTGGACGACGTCCCCGAGCCGGTGGACCTGGTCCTGCTGGGCGTGCCCGATCGCGCGCTGGAGGACCAGCTGGGCGCGGCCGCCCGGCACGGGGATCGGGCCGCGGTGATCTTTGGCAGCGCATTCGATATCGAAGGTGGGGTGGCCGGGCTCCGGCCCCGGCTGGCTGCGATCGCCCGCGGGTCCGGGATGGCCGTGTGCGGGGCGGGCTGCATGGGCTTCGTGAACGTGACCTACGGTCTGAGGGCCATCGGCTACCTGGAGCCGGACCCGCTCCCGGCCGGTTCGGTGGCCCTGGTCACCCACTCCGGCTCGGTGTTCTCGGCCCTGCTGCGGGCCCGCCGCGGCTTCGGCTACTCGCTGGCCGTGTCGTCGGGTCAGGAACTGATCACCACTGCGGCCGACTACGCCCGCTACGCCCTGCGCCAGCCCGAGACCAAGGCCCTGGCCCTGATCCTGGAGGCCATCCGCGACCCGGACGCGCTGCGCGCGGTGCTGTCCGAGGCGGCCGAAGCCGCCGTGCCGGTGATCCTGCTCACCGCCGGCGCCTCCGGCGCGGGCCGGGAACTGGTCGCCGCCCACTCCGGCGCCCTGGCCGCCGCCGACGGAGCCTGGGCGGCCCTGGCCGACGCCTACGGGGTGCACCGCGTCCACGACCTGCCCGAGCTGACCGACACCCTGGAGCTGTTCACCCTGGTCCGCGCCCCTCAAAAACAACTAGAAGCACATCAGCCTCATCAGTCACAGGAACCCCAGGGGCGACAAGGGATCGCCACCGTGCACGACTCCGGCCTGGAACGCGCCCACGTGGCCGACCTGGCCGCCGATCTGGACGTCCCGTTCGCGACCCTGTCCGGGACCACCCTGGCCCGCCTGACCCAGGTCCTCGACCCGGGCCTGACCCCGGGCAACCCGCTGGACGTCTGGGGCACCGGCCGCGACGCCGAAGCCCAGTTCACCAACGCCCTGGCCGCCATGGCAGCCGACCCTACGGTCGGGGTTGTCGCGTTCGCGGTCGATCTCGTGCCCGAATTCGACGGCGACCGCTCCTACGAGACCGCCGTCCTGGCCGCGGCCCGCGGCACCGGCAAGCCGGTAGCGATCCTGGCCAACCTTCCCTCCGCCGTCGACCCCGCCACCGCCGCCCGCCTCCGCAGCCAAGGAGTCCC
>DASXJM010000726.1:0-14613 GCA_036497405.1 Streptosporangiaceae bacterium
GACCAGGAGGCCAGGTCGTGGACGGTGAGCGGGAAGGACACGGTCGTGCTCGCGCCCGGGTTCAGCGACACCCGCTGGAACGCGGCCAGCTGGTGCGGCGGGTCCTGGCTGGCGGCCGGGTCACCCACGTACAGCTGGGCCACGTCGGCGCCCGCCACCGAGCCGGTGTTGGTCACCGTCGCGGTCACCGTGGCCCGGCCGCTGGCGTTGAACGCGCCCACGTTCAGGTTGGAGAACGAGAACTTGGTGTACGAGAGCCCGTACCCGAACGGGAACAGCGGGGTGATGTTCTGCGCCTGGTACCAGCGGTAGCCGATGTCGACGCCCTCGCTGTAGGTGACCCCGGTCGCGGTGCCCGGCCACTGGGCGGTGGTCTGGGCCGGGACCTGGCTCAGGCTGGCCGGGAACGTGACCGGCAGCTTGCCCGACGGGTCGGCCGCGCCGAAGATCAGCGCGCCGATCGCGGACCCGGTGGCCTGCCCGCCGTACCAGTTCTCGAACACCCCGGCCACCGAGCTCAGCCACGGCATGACCACCGGGCCGCCGCTGTTGATGACCACGATGGTGTTGGGGTTGGCCGCGGCCACGTCGGCGATCATCGTCTCGTCCGCGCTGGACAGGTCGAGCGACTTCAGGTCGCTTTCCTCGCCCTCGGGCAGGCTGACCACCACGACCGCGTCGGTGGCGGCCTTGGCCGCGGTCACCGCCTGCGGGATGTCGGTGGTGCCGTTGTCGTCCCCGGCCGTGTAGGTGACCTTGACGTTGGGGCCGGCCGCGTTCTGGATGCCGGTCAGCGGCCAGACCGTGCTGGAGCCGTTGACCGAGCCGCTGCCGCCGCCGGAGATCTCGACCCCGGCGCCGCCGTCGGTGCCGATGACCGCGATCGACTCGCTGCCGCCCGGGTTCAGCGGCAGCAGGCCGTTGTTCTTGAGCATGACCGTGCCCTCCTCGCCGAGTTGCAGCGCGGTCTGGGCGTGGGCGGCGGTGGTGACGGAGGCTGACAGTGATCCCGAGGCCGGGTTGTCGAAGATTCCGAACGCGAACATCTGGGTCAGGATCCGGGCCACGTCGGCGTTGAGGTTCTCCTGGTTGAGGGTGCCGTTGGCCAGGTCGGCGGCCACGTCGCTGGCGTTGGAGAACGGCATCGCGATGTCCATGCCGCCGACCAGGTCGGCCACGGCGTTACCGGCCGCGCCCCAGTCGGAGACCACGAAGCCGCCCGAGTTGGCCTGCTGGTCCAGCCCGTCCTGCAGCATGTCGGCGTTGGCGCAGGAGGGGTAGGTATTGACCACGGCGTAGGAGCACATGAACGAGGCCGGGGCCGCCTGCTCGGTGGCGCTCTGGAACGGGGCCAGGTACAGCTCCTCCAGGGCCTTCTGGCTGACGGTCTCGTTGTTGGTGCCGTTCGGGTACTGCTCCTGGTCGTAGGCGGCCACGTGCTTGACGTCGGCCATCACGCCCTGGCTCTGCAGGCCCGCCACCTCGGCCGCGGTGATCTGGCCGGCCAGGTACGAGTCCTCGCCGTAGGTCTCGTAGGTCCGGCCCCAGCGCGGGTCGCGGACCAGGTTGGTGGTGGGGCCGAGCGAGATGTTCACGCCCTTGCCCGCGAACTCGGCCCCCATCGCGGTCCCCTCCTGCTTGACCAGGGCCGGGTCCCAGGTGGCGGCGGCGTCCTCGCCGTCGGGGAAGGCGGTCACGTTGCCGTTCCCGTCCCCGACCCCGTTCGGGCCGTCCTCCATATTCAGCGCCTTGATGCACAGGTTGGGAACGGCGTTGACCTGGCCGATGTAGTTGGAGCCGCCGTCGCCCGAGGCCAGCGTGACCTCTTCGGCCTGGTCCATGGTGTTGAGGACCTGCTGGACCCGCTGGGCGACCGGGGCGGTGGAACCGACCCAGGGGCAGGTCCCGTTGCCGCCGTTGCCGTTGCCGCCGGTGACCGGGGCGGTGGTGGTGAGCCCGTAGACGTCGAGCTCGAAGATCGAGTCGCCGAACTGGGTGCCGCGGGCGGTGGCGTACATCCGGACGTAGCGGGCGGTGGCGGAGACGGGGACCGTCTGGGTCCCGCCGGTGCCGGTGGTGGTGGAGTAGACGGTGGTCCAGTTCGAGTTGTCGTTGGACACCTGGAGCTGGAACGCCGACGCGTAGGCGGCCTCCCAGAGGATGCTCATGCTGCAGATCTGCTGCTGGGAGCCGAGGTCGACGTCCAGCCACTGCGGGTCGCTGGCCGCGCTGGACCAGCGGCTGCCCGGGTTGCCGTCGGTGGCCGCGGTGGCCGGGTAGTCGGTGGCGTCCTGGGTCGACGAGGCCGTGGTCGGCTCGTCCAGGGCCAGGTCCTGCGTGCCGCAGTACTCGTTCGGCGGGGTGCCGCCGGTGCCGGTGCCACCACCGCCGCCGCCCGAACTCTGGGTCAGGGCCAGGTAGTGGAAGTTCCAGCCGTTGGCGTCCTGGTCGATGGTCAGGGTCTGGGTGCCGGCCGGCAGGGTGACGCTGGCCGTCACCGTGGCCCAGGTCTCGTAGCTGCCGGTGTTGGGCACGGCGACCGGCCCGGACAGGTTGGTGCCGGAGGAACTGGCGACGTGCAGCGCGTCGGTGATCCCGTAGGGCGAGGCGACCCGGAAGCTGACCGTGTAGACCCCGGAGGTGGCCACGTTGACGGTGTAGTTGAACCACTGCCCGGCGTTGGTCCAGCCCATGTCGTAGGCCCCGCCGGCCGCGCTGGTGTCCTGGGTGTCGGCGGTGCTCTCCAGGTCGACGCCGTCGGAGCGATAACTGTTGGCGCTGCCGTTGCTGGAGCTGACGTTGTAGGCCACGCCCTGGCCGCCGGTGTCGTAGTTGGCGACCTGGATCGTGCCCGGCACCGGGGCCGGGGTGCCGCCGTAGGGCTGGTCACTGCCCGAGCTTCCGGTGCCGCCCCCGCCACTGCCCGAGTTGAGCCCGAAGGCCATGAAGTGGAAGTTCCAGCCGTTGGAGTCCTGGTCGACCGTGAGCGTCTGCTGGCCGGCCTTCAGCGTGAGGCTGGCCGTGACCGTGTCCCAGTTCTCGTACCCGCCGGTGTTGGGCACGGCCACCGGTCCGGTCAGGTTGGTGCCGGCCGAGTTGGCCAGGTGCAGGGCGTCGGTGATTCCGTACGGCGACGACAGCCGGAAGCTGACCGTGTACGTGCCCGCGGTGGCCACGTTGACGGTGTAGTTGAAGGACTGCCCGGCGTTGGTCCAGCCGATGTCGTAGGCGCCGCCCGCGCCGGTGTCCTGGGTGTCGGCGGTGCTCTCCAGGTCGACCCCGTCGGACCGGTAGCTGTTGGCGCTGCCATTGGCCGAGCCGACGGTGTAGGCCACGCCCGGGCCGCCGGTGTCGTAGTTGGCCGCCTGCACGGTGCCCGGCACCGCGGCGGCGGTGCCACCGTAGGGGCCTTCGGTGGCGGCGGCCAGGGCCGCGTGCGCGGTGCTGCCCGCGTGGGTACCGCCCGCGTAGGCGCTGCCCGCGTGGGTGCCGCCCACGACCGTCAGGCCAGCCAGCACCGCCAGGGCAAGAAATCCACGGCCGATGGGTCGCACACGCATGGCGTTCCCCAAACTCTCACAAATTCATAACTTATGTTAAGTCGTGATTTAAGCACCGCCGGGCGGGGCGGTCAAGAGGTTCGGCGTGATGCCCAGAGCGGTATCCGCACGGTGTCTGGGCGGGGTCCAGATTGATGCCCGGCCAGTTCAGACGCTGGCTCGCGGTGGCGCTTTTAGCCGCTGACCTGCGGGTTTTACTGGCCTTTTAGGCCCAGCCGGTTGCGGACGACCATGCGGGCCAGGTCCAGTACGGCCGGGCTGTCGTTCAGCACGAAGCTGGCGTCGGTGGCCAGGATGAGGCCGTTCAGCTCGAAGGTCAGCTGGACCGGATCCTCGTGAGACGGCAGTTCACCCTGTTCGATGGCGGTGGTCACGAACCCGCGGATCAGGCCCGCGAATCCGGCCTGGAACGCGGCCACCGCCTCCTTGACCGGGCCGGGCCGGGTGCCCATCTCCAGCACCGCCCCGGAAAAGAAACACCCGCCCGGGAAGGTGCGGCGCTGCAGGTGCTCGAAGAAGGCCTCGCACAACGCCAGCAGCTGGGCCAGGCCGGCCGGGGCGGCCAGGGCCGGCTGGACGACCTCGTCATCGAAGATCCGCCCCGCCTCTTCCACGGTGGCCAGCTGGAGTTCCAGCTTGGAGCCGAAGTGCGCGTACAGGCCGCTCTTGCTCATGCCGATCGCGGCGGCCAGGTGCCCGATGGACAGGCCCTCCAGGCCGTCCACGGTGGCCAGCGACGCGGCCGCCCGCAAGATCGCGCCGCGGGTGCGCTCGCCGTCGGCACGGGGCCGTCGCGGGGCACGCTCGGGGCGCTGGGCGGGCGGGGTCGATTTGGTCGTCTCGGGCATATCGCTTGACAACATAGCACGATCGTTCGTACTTTCACTTAGAACGAACGATCGTGCTATCTATCTGAGGGGAAAATCATGGCGGGGAAAGCAGTCATCAGCCTCACGACCGGTCTCGAGGACGCGGAGAAGGTGACCGTGGCCTTCCTGGTCGCGGTGGGCGCGGCCGAGTCCGGGCGGCCGACCCTGATGTTCCAGACCAAGGAGGCCGTGCGGCTGGCGCTGGACGGCGTGGCGACCGGGGTGGCCTGCGACGGGTGCCCGTCCCTGCCGGACCTGCTGGCCCGGTACGAGAAGGCCGGCGGCCAGTTCATGGTCTGCCCGATCTGCTTCAACGCCAAGCAGCTCGACCCCAGCGGGCTGGTGCCCAACGCCGAGCTGGCCGGCACCGTCCAGCTGTGGGAGTGGATCGGCGACGAGGGCGCCACCACCTTCAGCTACTGAGCTGTAGCGGCTATTATTTTAGAAGGTTATTCTAGAATATATCGAAGGTTGGTGAGCGGGAGGCCGGGATGCGCCCTGAGTCGGTCGTCGACGAGGTCAGCGGGCGGAAGTTCTACCTGGACGTCCCGGATGACCCCGGGCGGCCGCTGACCTTCCTGCTCAACCTGCACGGTGGCGGGTCGTTCGGCGCCTGGCAGCGCTTGTACTTCCCGGCCCATGACCAGGCCGATGCGCACGGCCTGGTCATCGCCACCCCCACCGCGGCCACGGCCGACCCGTCCCGGCACTGGGCCGCCGAGGCCGACGACGACTACCTCCGGCGGGTGGTCAACCTGGTCTCGGACCGGTTCGGCGACCGCCTCCGGTCCTGCTGGCTGGTCGGCCACTCCCAGGGCGGGATGACCTCGCGGCGGCTGCTGAACAGCCCGTTCTTCGCCGACCGGGTCGACGGCTGGCTGAGCCTGTCCGGCGGCCGGATCGGCGGGGTGCCGCGGGCCGAGGGCTCCGGCCCGCCGTCCTACCCGGGCGGCCCGCGCAGGAGCTTCTCGCCTGAGCAACTGGCCCGGCTGCGGGCCGGTCTGTCGGCCCCGCCGGACGCGGACCTGTCGTTCATCTTCGCCACCGGCCAGCACGAGATCGCCGACCTGCCCGCCGAATCGCCCTGGGCCCAGCGCTACGGAGCGGGCCCCCGGGTCCGCGAACCGGACGTGACCGACACCGAGCCCGGCCAGGTCTGGGACAAGGTCCGGGCGGGCCACTCCACCCCGCAGTGGGGCCTGCTGCCCCGCCCCGGCACCGCCCAGGTCTACGTCTACCCCGGCGCCCGCCACGGCCGCCTCATCGCCGACGTCGTCCGTCTCGACAAGGGCCACACCGAGGGTCTCGAACCGAACATCACCGCCAAGCTGGTCACGATGATGGTCGCCGCCCCCGGCGGCAAGCTGCGGGCAGCCGGCTCGGTCAGTGGCCTGGTCAGTGATACGGGTGGTGCGGGATCGGGGCGTCGTTGAGCTGCTGGTCGATGTCGACCAGGATCGCGTCGCCGTCGACCTTGCAGGCGTAGACCGGCAGCGTGGGCACCTCGGGAATGCCGACCGACTCGCCGGTCTCCAGGTTGAACCGCGAGTTGTGCGAGGCGCAGACCAGGGTGTCGTCGTCCTGGACGGTGCCCTCGTGCAGCGGCTGCTGTTGATGGGTGCAGGTGTTGTGGACGGCGCGGACGTCCTCACCGTCCAGGCGGACCAGGCAGATCGGCTCCTTCAGGCCCTCGACGAACAGGGTCTCGCCCTCATCCAGATCATCAAGGTTGGCGACGATGACAAAGGCCATGGCTATTTCCTTCCGGTGGCGCGACGGCGGGAGGCGGGCTGGTTACCACGGACTTCGATCCAGCCGTTGCGGGCCCGGGTCCGGATCACGGGCTGCGGCTGGTGGGACGGGCCCCGGCGGACAGAGCCGTCGGCCAGGCAGTACTGCGAACCGTGCAGGGGGCAGGTCACGACCAGGCCCTCGACCCGGCCCCGGCTGAGCAGGCCGGCCGCGTGGCTGCACAGGTTGTCCAGCGCGTACAGCGTGCCGTCGTGCCGGTAGAGCAGGACCTGCCGACCCTCGGCCAGGACGCCGGTGGGCACGTCGTCCGGCAGCTCGGTCTCCTCGATCACCTTGACCCAGCGCCGGGGGCCGTCGGCCCCGGCCACCCGGTTGACCATGACCGCCTTGGCGAACACCAGGTGGCCGCCGAGGTAGGCGGCGGCGCCGGTGACGGCCAGGCTGGCCGCGCCCAGGCCCTGGGCCGAGCGCCGGTGACCGGTCAGCCGGGCCGCCAGCGACACCCCCTGCAGCCCCAGGGCGGCGGTGTTGAGCACCCCGTGGAACAGGCCCAGGCGGCGGTCCTCGTCGTCGCTGACGGTCCAGTCGACCACGCCGGTGGCCGCGGTCGCGACCGCGGCGGCGATGCCGGCCGCGCTGAACAGGGCGGCCGGTTCGATCCCGGGCCGGGGGGCCGGGTCGCGGTCGGCGATGTCCAGCAGCAGGGCCCCGGTCCAGAGCCCGATCGGCAGGTCGCTGAGGGCCGGGTGCAGCGGGTGGCCGGCCCACCGGCCCCCGTGCATCAGCTCAATGACCGGGTTGCCCTGGTTCCGTTCCCGCCACGGCCCGAGCACCGCGGTCAGCCGGTCGTTCAGGGTCCGGATCCAGTCCCAGCCGTCGATACGGGCGACCACCTCGTGGTGCCAGTCGTCGGCCTGGCCCGTGTCTGCTGACATGGGCGGAGCGTATACCGTTCCCGCTCGCCTCCCTGTTCCAAGCTGAGACAGCTGATGCCTCAGGACGGTCCTGAGCCGGCGAGGGAGCCGGCCAGGGCGTCGGTGACCAGGAGGTCGAGGAGGTCGGGGTAGGGCAGGCCGGCGGCAGCGAACATCTTCGGTACCTGGGAGTGCTCGGTGAAGCCGGGCATGGTGTTGACCTCGTTGAGGACCGGGCCCGCGGCGGTGAGGAAGAAGTCGATCCGGGCCACCCCGGCGCAGCCGAGGGCGTCGAACATGGTGAGGGCGGCCGCTTCGAGCGCGCGGTGGTCCTCATCACCGAGGGCGGCGGGCACCCGGAAGTCGGCCTGACCGCCGTACTTGTCCTGGTAGCCGAAGATCCCGTCGCCCACGATCTCCAGCGGCGGGGCCACCGTGCGGGTGCCGCCGGGGCGGCCCAGGACGGCCAGATCGATCTCGCGCCCGACGATGACGTCCTCGGCCAGCACCTGGTCATCGAGGGTGAAGGCGGCGGCCAGCGCGCCCGGCAGCCCGGCCTCGCCGGCCACCAGGGTGACCCCGCGGCTCGAGCCGCCCGCCACCGGCTTGATCACCACCGGCCGGGTCCAGCGGTAGCCGGCGGCGGTGGCCGCGGTGAGCAGGACGGCCGGCGCGGTGGCGATGCCATGGTCGGCGGCGATGAGCTTGGTGACCTGCTTGTCCATGGCCAGCGCGCCGGCCCGCAGGCCCGAGCCGACGCAGGTGATACCGGCCAGGTCGCACAGCGCGGCCAGGGTGCCGTCCTCACCGTGGGGGCCGTGCACCACCGGAATGGCCACGTCGCAGCGTTCGAGGATACGGACGGCGTCGGCCAGGCCGGGCCGCCGAGCGCCGCCGTCCGGCGGGACGTTGCCGTCCCGCCAGGCGCCGTCGGGCCCGATCGTCAGCCGGGCCACCTGGTAGCCGACCTGTTCCAGGGCCCGGGCCACCGCTTCGGCTGAGGCCAGCGACACCTCGTGCTCGCAGTTGCGGCCCCCGCCGATGACCGCGACCCGCGCCTTCACCGGGGGCTCCGTCCGCCGACGCCGGTGACCTGCCGGTGGACCCGGCCGCCGATGCCGGTGACGATCTCATGCTCGATTGTGCCGGCCCAGCCGGCCCAGTCGGCCACGGTGGGCTCCCCCGCGGCGCCGGGCCCGAAGACGGTGACGACCTCGCCCGGGTCCACAGGCTGGTCGCCGAGGTCGATGACGGTCTGGTCCATGGAGATCAGCCCGGCCACCGGGCGCCGGTGCCCACGCACCAGGACCTCGGCCCGGCCGGAGGCGGCCCGGGGCAGCCCGTCGGCGTAGCCCACCGCCAGCAGGCCCAGCGTGGTGTCCGCGGGCGCGGTCCAGGAATGCCCGTACCCGACCGGACGGCCGGCTCGCACCCGGCGCACCGCCACCACCGGCGCGGTCAGGGTCAGCGCCGGGTGCAGGCGAGTTGTCCGGGACGGATCGATGCCGGCCAGGCCGGCCCCGATGCGGCACAGGTCATGGTGGGTGCGCGGGTCGGTCAGGGTCGCCGCCGTCGCGGCCAGGTGGCGCCGGGCCGGGCGCAGGCCGGCTTGGCCAGCCGCCTGCCCGCCCCAGCCGAAGCGGGCCCGGGCCGCCTGGTTGCACGGGTCGGCCGGCCGGTCGGCGCAACCCAGATGGCCCATCAGGCCGACCACGTCGAGCAGGCCGTGCTGCTGGCCCCGGAACGCGGCCCGGCACAGCTCGGGCCACTCGGCCGCATCGGCGCCATCGCGGGCCATGCCCACGTCCAGGTGCAGGTGCACCCGGCCCCGGCGCCCGGCCGCCCGGGCCGCCCGGGTCACCGCGCTGAGGTGCGGGAGGCTGGGCACCGCGAGGTCGAGTCCGGCCTCGATCGCGAGCCGGAAGTCGGCGTCGACCGGGTTGAGCCAGCTCAGGATCGGCGCCACCAGACCAGCCGCCCGCAAGGCCAGCCCCTCGGCCAGGCTGGTCACCCCGAGCCAGGTCGCCCCGTTGGCCAGCGCCGTGCGGGCGACCAGGACGCGGCCGTGCCCGAAACCGTCCGCCTTGACCACGGCCATCACCTCGGCCCGGGTCCGGGCGGCGAAGAACCGGGTGTTGGCGGCGACGGCGGCCAGGTCCACCGTGAGGGTCGCGCCCTCCGCGCGGCCGCTCTCGGTTACCGCAGCGGCACATGGGTCCGGCAACAACACATCTGTCACACCGGTGACCATGCCGCCCCGATGTCCTGGCCGCGTTCTGAGCGTGTCACGGGCCCGTCACAGGCATTGGCTGGCCGGGGCCCCCGCGGCCGGCCCCGCCCCCGGCCGCGGTCGCGCCGAGCGCTCGGTCCAGGGCCAGCACCAGGTCGTGGCCGGCCCGCAACGCATGGGGCAGGATGGTCTGGGCCGAGCCCGGCTGGCCGAAGGTGGCCGCCACGATCAGGGTCTTGCGCCCGCCGACCTGGCTCCAGGCCGCGACCAGCAGGCAGCCGCCCGCGGCCTGGGTGCTGCCGGTTTTGAGGCCGGCGATCCCGTCCTGGCCCAGCAGCGTGTTGGTGTTGCGGACCAGGCCGGCCTCGGGAACCACGGCCGCGGGCATGGCCGTGATCGCGGCCAGCGCGGGCACCCGCATCGCGGCCGCGCCCAGCCGTACCTGGTCGGCCGCGGTGCTGGTGGTGGACTGGTCCAGGCCGGAGGGGTCGGTGTAGTGGGTGCCGGTCAGGCCCAGGCGCTGGGCGGTGGCGTTCATCCGCGCCACGAACGCGGCCTGGCTGCCCGCGTCCCATCGGGCCAGGATCCAGGCCATGTTGTCGGCCGAGGGCAGCAGCAGCGCGGCCAGTGCCTGCCGTTCGGTCAGGCTCTCCCCGGCGGCCACCGGGACCAGCGAGTCGCCGGCCCGGACCTGGGCCGGGTAGGCGGCCGCCTCCGACGGCTGGACCGTGATCTCCGGCCCGGACCCGTCGGCCAGGGGATGGTCGTGCAGGATGACGTAGGCGGTCATCACCTTGGCCACGCTGGCGATCGGCACCGGCCGGTTGGCGCCGGGTCCGGTCACCAGGCCGACGCCGCCGATGTCGGCGGCCGAGAACCCGTCGGCCGGCCACGACACCGCGGCCAGCTTCACGGGGTGGGCCGTGGTCGCCCCGGCCTGCGGGGTGGCCGGGCCCGGGCCCGACATGGCGGGCGGGAAGGACGGGGTCGTCAGCTCGGTCAGGCCCAGGTAGGTCAGCGCGGCACTGGCCAGGCCGCACACTCCGGCCAGCAGGATCAGGATGCCCCGGTGCCGCCGGTGACCAGTTCGGGGCGGGGCCGGCGGGCGGGCCGGCCGGACGTCGGTTGGATGCATACCGGCGACGGTGCGACGCCAGTTTCTCCGGCCGGTCCGGCTGCCGTCACAGCCTGGTCACAGCGGGACGCCGACGGGCCCCTGTGACACGGTCATGACAATCTCAGGACTGATTCATGACCTGGGCGCCGGCATAATGGCAGGTAATGGCAACCGTACTGCTGGTCGAGGACGACCCGGGGGCCCGGCAAGGCCTGGAGCTGGCCCTGCGCCGGCTCGGTTACGGGGTGCACGCCGCCGAGACCGGCGAGGTGGCCCTGCGTGCCTTCCGGGACGCCGCCGCCGACGTGGTCGTGCTCGACGTGATGCTCCCCGGCCTGGACGGCTTCGAGGTCTGCCGCCGGCTCCGCCGCGGCAGCGACATCCCCGTCATCATGCTGACCGCACGGGGCGACGACCTGGACGTGGTCGGCGGTCTGGAGGCCGGGGCCGACGACTACGTGGTGAAACCGGTCGAGCCGCGGGTGCTCGACGCCCGCATCCGGGCCGTGATCCGCCGGACGGCCCGGAGCGGCTCCCCGGCCGAGACCTACGGCGAACTCGTGATCGATCGCGGCTCGCTGATCGTCCGGCGGGCCGGCCAGGACGTCCTGCTGACCCCGACCGAGCTGAGGCTGCTGCTGGTCCTGTCCGGATCGCCGCGGCAGGTGTTCTCCCGGGAGCAGCTGCTGGAACTGGTCTGGGAGCACGACTACCTGGGGGACTCCCGCCTGGTCGACGCCTGCGTGCAGCGGCTGCGGGCCAAGATCGAGACCGACACGTCTGAGCCCCGCTACATCCAGACCGTGCGCGGCTTCGGGTACCGGTTCGGGCCGGTGTAGCCGGAGGTAGGAGGGATGCCTGGTGCGCAAACGCCTGGTCATCGCGTTCATTGTGGTGGCGTTGCTGTCTGCCATCGCCTCGTCCTGGTTCCACACCCTGATCCAGGCCTATCGGCTCCCAGGCTGGCTGGACGGGCTGATCCACGGGCCGGGCTGGCTGCAGCACCTGGTGCGAAACTACGCCGGGCCGCCCGGGCCCAGTCCTATCCGCCACACCGCGCTGGTCTTCTTCGGGGTGGAGGCGGGGGTGCTGCTGACGCTGATCGCCATCGTGGCCATGGCCGCGGCCCGGCCGGTCCTGCTGCCGGTGCGGCGGCTGGCCCAGGCCACTCAGCGCATGTCGGCCGGTGACCTGTCGGTCCGGATCCAGCCGCAGGGCCGGGACGAGCTGTCCCAGCTGGTCACCTCGTTCAACGGGATGGCCTCGGCCCTCGAGGACAAGGTGGGCGAGCTGGAGGTGATGGAGGCCCGGGCCCGGCAGTACGCCGGCGACGTGTCCCACGAGCTGCGCACCCCGCTGACAGCGATGACCGCGGTGGCCGACATCCTCCACGAACACCCCGGCCTGACCGGGGACGCCGCCACCGCGGCCCGGCTGGTCCGCCAGGAGGTGCTCCACCTCAACCGGCTGGTCGAGGACCTCATCGAGATCTCCCGCTTCGACGCCGGCACCGCCCAGCTGGTGATCGACGAGACCGACGTCGCGACCGCCGTCGGCCGCTGCCTGCGGGCGCGCGGCTGGACCACGGTGGACACGGACGTCCCGGCCGGGCTGACCGCCCGGCTGGACCGCCGCCGCTTCGATGTCATCCTGGCCAACCTGGTCGGCAACGCCGTGCGCCACGGCGGATCGCCGGTGACCGTACGGGCCAGCGTCCAGCCCGACAGCTGGGGTGGCCGCCAGTTGGTGGTGGAGGTACACGACCACGGCCCCGGCCTGCCTGCCGCCGCGATCCCGCACCTGTTCGACCGGTTCTTCAAGGCCGACACCGCCCGGACCCGCTCCGAGGGGAGCGGCCTGGGCCTGGCCATCGCCTGGGAGAACGTCCGCCTGCACGGCGGTTACATCCACGCCGGCAATCACCCGGACGGCGGCGCCGTCTTCACCGTCAGCATCCCGCTAGACGGGCTGGACGATCGTGGCCATGGTGCCGATCAGGTTCCGGAACCGCTGAACCGCAGCGGGATCACCGGTGATGTCCAGCTCGGCGTCTGACCCGGCGAAGATGAGGGCGGTCAGCGCCTGGGCCGTCCCGGTGATCGTGACCTCGGCCGGTGCGGCCGGTGCTCCGGTGGTGAGCACCCACTGCTGGCCGTCGCTTTCGGCCAGGTAGTCGGCCCCATCGAGCCGGAAAAACCAGCGGGCCGGATCGTGGTCGTCGGCGGCGAGGCCGATGGCCTGGGTTACCGAGCGCAGCAGGTGCTCGGCGTGCAGTTGCTCACCCGGCCGCGGCCTGCGCCAGGCGTGCTGCAGCCCCCATCGGCTGAGCGCGTCGAGAACGGGTCGCAGATCAGCTCCGGCCGGCGTCAGCTGGTACCAGACCTCGCGCCGCCCGGGCTCCCGGTCGGCGGCCACGATCCCGGCGTCCTCCAGATCGCGCAGACGCTGGCTGAGCGTCTTGGGCGTGATCCCGCCGAGACGGTCCATCAGGTCGGTGAATCGTTTGGTCCCGGTGAGCAGGTCGCGGACCACCAGCAGGCTCCACCGGTCGCCCACGCGTTCCAGCGAGCGCGCGGTCAGGCAGAAGTGATCGTAGGTGCGAACGTTCCGGGTCATGGCATCCAAAATAATAGTTGGAAGAAAGTATCTACAAGATAGTAGCTTGCAGATATCAAATCTAACTAGGGGAGGCTGTCATGTACTACGACCCACCTGGCTACCTGTGGGCGATGACCATCGCCGGCGTCGTGGCCATCCTGGCTACCACCTGCGTGGTGCTGTACGTCGGCGCGATCCGGGCCGGGCTCGGCCGGGGACGCGCGGGGCTGCTGGCCGGGGGCGCGGCCGCCGTGCTCGGCGGCTGGTTCGCCGCCAGCGCGGTGATCGCGGATCGCGGCTGGTACCACACACCGCTCGGCCACGGGGTGCCGTGGATGCCGGTGGCGGTGGTCGGCTTCTTCGGCCTGGTGCTGGCGCTGAGCCGGATCCCGGTGGTCGCCCGGGCCCTGCGGGCCCCGGGCATGGTGGCCCGGTTGGAGCTGCCGCACGCGTTCCGGGCCGTGGACGGGGTGGCCTTCCTGATCATCATGGCCCTCGGCCATCTACCCGCGCTGTGGGCCCTGCCCGCGGGCCTGGGCGACATCGCCGCCGGTCTCGCCGCCCCCTTGATCGCGCGCAGGCTCGCGCAGGGCACCGGCCGCCGCGCCGCCCTGTGGTTCAACGCCTTCGGCATGACCGATCTGATCGTGGCCCTGACCCTGGGCGCCGTGACCGCGTACCAGCTGATCCACATCACCCCGTCCGGGGCGCCGATCAGCGAGCTGCCGATCGCGATCGTCCCCACCGTGGGCGTGCCCCTGCTGTTCGCGGTCCACATCACGTCGGTGACCGCGCTGGCCAGGTCGCTGCGCCCAGCGAAGCGGACCCCGGCTCTGATCACCGCGCCCGCGAAGTAGAGGTGAGGACGATGACTCGCACGCCTTCGAAGCCGCTGATCCTCGTCGCCCTGCTGCTGGCGTCGTTCGTGATCAACCTCGACACCACCCTGGTCAACGTGGCGCTGCCGACGCTGACCCGCGAGCTGGGCGCGACCACCACCCAGCTGCAGTGGGTGGTGGACGCCTACAACCTGGTGTTCGCCGCACTGCTGCTGACCTCGGGCAGCCTGTCCGACCGGTTCGGCCGCAAGGGCATGCTGATGGCGGGGCTGGCCGTGTTCGGCCTGGCCAGCTTCGCCGGCGGGTACGCCACCGCCCCGGCCGGGCTGATCGCGGCCCGGGCCGTCATGGGCCTGGGCGCGGCGATGACCTTCCCGGCCACGCTGTCGCTGCTGACCGGGGTGTTCACCGGGCGCAAGGAGCGGGCGCTGTCCATCGGCCTGTGGGGAGCCACGGCCGGGATGGCCATCGCCCTCGGTCCGATCGTGGGCGGCTTCCTGCTCGGGCACTACCACTGGTCGAGCGTCTTCTACACGCTCGGGCCGGTATCGCTGGCCGTCATCGCCCTGGCCGCGTGGTTCGTCCCCCGCGCCCAGGACCCGCAGCCGGACGGCCTGGACTTCCCGGGGCTGATCCTGTCCGGCGGCTTCATGGGACTGCTGGTCTACACGGTCATCGAGGCTCCGAGCCGGGGCTGGACGTCGGTGGCGTCGCTGCTCGGGTTCGCGGGCGCC
>DASXJM010000727.1:0-6779 GCA_036497405.1 Streptosporangiaceae bacterium
AAGGCGCCGACGCCGTGATCGCGCTCACCCACGCGGCCCAGGCCCTGGACGCGGCCGAGTCGGCGGTCGGGCACCTGGGGGACGGTGCTTTCTATGCCGACTTCGCCACCGGTGATCCGGGACTCAAGCGCGATATCGCCCAGCTGGCCCGGAAGCACGGGGTGCACGCCATCGACGGCGCGGTGATGAGCCCGGTGCCGCTGGCCGGGGTGGCGACCCCGGTCGACGTGGCCGGCGACGAGGCCGAGGCCTTCGTCACCCTGATGAGCCCGCTGGGGCTGCGGCTGACCGCGGTGAGCTCCGAACCCGGGGTGGCCGCCACCCGCAAGCTGCTGCGGAGCGTGCTGGTCAAGGGGCTGTCGGCGCTGATCATCGAGTCCATGCGGGCGGCCGGGACCGCCGGTGAGGCCGACTGGTACCGGGAGCATGTGTTCGCGGTGCTGAACCAGCTCGACCGGGAGTACGTGATCCGGCTGGTAGAGGGCAACGTCAAGCACAGCGTTCGGCGGGTGCACGAGATGGAGGCGGCCAGCGAGTTGCTGCGCCAGCTGGGTGAGCCGCCGCTGACCAGCGAGGCCACCCGGCAGGTGCTGGCGTCGGTGCCGGAGCGTGGCGTGCCCGCCATGCAGGAAGATCACCCCGCCGGGTAACCGGCACCTTCCAGGTAACCGAGGTAACCTGGATTGTCAACAATATGACGGGCAATTTGGGCCGGGGCAGGGCAGGGCACGGGAGGCCAGAGTGACGCAGCAGGCAGACGGGGCGCGCGGGCCTCGCGGTGACAGTGGTGCTGGTGTGACTTCTGAGGCTGGCGGTGCCGATGGGGCGCGCGGGACCGGCCAGCCTGGGGCTCGGGGGGCGGACCGGGCG
Organism: Streptosporangiaceae bacterium; assembly: GCA_036497405.1. GTDB lineage: Bacteria > Actinomycetota > Actinomycetes > Streptosporangiales > Streptosporangiaceae > Bog-532. The sequence goes on from DASXJM010000727.1 coordinate 871, forward strand.
GACGGGTTGCGGGAAGGGGACTCGGCCCGGCGGTTTGTGGTGGAACGCCTGCGCGGAGCGATCGTGAACGGGGACGTGGCGCCGGGGCAGCGGCTGGTCGAGGCCGAGCTGGCCGAGTCGCTCGGGGTGACCCGGGCCAGCGTGCGCGCGGCCCTCATCGACCTGTCGGCCGACGGGCTGGTGGAACGGATCCCGAACCGGGGCGCCCGGGTGCGGGCGGTGCCGGTGGCCGAGGCCATCGCGATCACCGAGTGCCGGATGGTGCTGGAGGGATTGTGCGCGGCCAAGGCGGCCGAGCTGGCCAGCCCGGGCCAGATCGAGCGGCTGACCGGGATCGCCGAGCAGATGGCGGCGGCGGTGGCCGCGGGCGAGCCGCTCAAGTACTCCGCGCTCAACCGGGAGCTGCACCAGACCGTGCACGAGATCTCCGGCCAGACCGTAGCCGCCGATCTGCTGCAGCGGCTCAACGCCCAGATCGTCCGGCACCAGTTCCAGCTGTCGCTGCGGCCCGGACGCACCCACGTGTCGCTGCCGGAGCACCAGGCCATCGTGGCCGCCATCGCGGCCCGGGACCCGGCCGTGGCCGAAGCGGCCGCCCGCCACCACCTGGCCAGCGTGATCGACGCCCTGCGCGAAACCGAGAGCCCATGACCGAGGGCGTCCGCTGCATGCTCATGCGGGGCGGGACCTCCAAGGGGGCGTACTTCCTGGCCGAGGACCTGCCCCGCGACCCCGCCCAGAGAGACGACCTGCTGATCCGGATCATGGGCAGCGGCGACCCGCGGCAGATCGACGGGATCGGCGGCGCCCACCCGCTGACCTCCAAGGTGGCCGTGATCAGCCCGGCCGCCGACGATGACCCCGACGCCGACGTGGACTACCTGTTCCTGCAGCTGGGGGTGGACGAGGCCACCGTGTCCGACCGGCAGAACTGCGGGAACCTGCTGGCCGGGGTGGGTCCGTTCGCGGTCGAACGCGGCCTGGTCCCGGCCGACCCGGAGCAGACCACGACCCGGATCCGGATGGTCAACTCGGACAGCCTGGCCACGGCCCGCTTCCCGACCCCGGGCCGCCGGCCGGACTACGATGGGGACACCGCGATCTCCGGGGTGCCCGGCACAGCGGCCGCCGTCGTGCTGGACTTCGCGGGCACCCAGGGCTCGGCCACCGGATCCCTGCTGCCGACCGGGCACCTTCGGGACGAGATCGACGGGGTCGAGGTCACCTGCATCGACAACGGCATGCCGGTGGTGGTGGCCCGGGCCGCCGACCTGGGGCTGACCGGCTACGAGCCGTACCAGGAGCTGGGGGCCGACCAGAACCTGCTGGACCGGATCCAGTCGCTGCGGGTCCAGGCCGGGAAGCTGATGGGGCTGGGCGACGTGACCGGCACCTCGGTGCCCAAGACCACGCTGGTGGCCGCGCCGCGGGACGGCGGGACGATCTGCACCCGGACCTTCATCCCGGTCCGGCCGCACACCGCGATCGGCGTGCTCGGCGCGGTCAGCGTGGTCACCGCGCTGGCCCTCCCGGGCGCGGTCGGCGCCGACCTGGCCGCCCCGCCGACCGGGCCGGACGGGGTGCGCTACGACGTGGAGCACCCGACCGGTCACCTGGCCGTCGAGGCCGAGATCGATGCCTCCGGCCCCACACCGAAGGTCGTCCGCAGCGGCGTGGTCCGCACCGCCCACAAACTGTTCGACGGAACCGTGTACCCCCAGAGCCCACGGAGTCGCTGATGGCCACCCTCCGGCATGACGTCGCCCACCTGGGCCACGCCGAGCTGTTCACCCCCGAACCCGAGCGCAGCCTGGATTTCTTCGTCAACATCCTGGGGCTGACCGAGACCGGCCGGGCCGGCGACTCGGTCTACCTGCGCACCTGGGACGACTACGAGCAGTTCAGCCTCAAGCTCACCGCCCGCGACACGGCCGGCCTGGGGGTGACCGCGGTCCGCGCCGCCAGCCAGGAGGCCCTGGAGCGGACGGTCAAGAGCCTGGAGGAGACCGGACGGGGCACCGGCTGGACCGACGGCGAGCCCGGGATCGGCCCGACCTATGCATTCCGCGACCCGGACGGCCACGAGATGCGGCTGTACTGGGAGAGCCAGTGGTATCAGCCCCCGCCCGAGCTGGCCCCGGCGCTGAAGAACCAGGCCCAGGCCTACCCGGGCCGCGGGATCTCGGTCCGGCGGCTGGACCACGTGAACTACCTGGCCGCCGACGTCGAGGAGACCACCGACTTCATCGTCAGCCAGCTGGGGGCCCGGGCCACCGAGCAGATCATGCTCGACACCGGGGTGGTGTCGGCCCGCTGGCTGCACTTCGCCAGCAAGTCCTACGACCTGGTCTACACCGAGGACTGGACCGGGAGCCGGGGCCGGCTGCACCACCTGGCCTTCGCCACCGACACCCGGGAAGACATCCTGCGCGGGGCCGACATCTGCCTGGACCGCGGGGTGTTCATCGAGACCGGGCCGCACAAGCACGCCATCCAGCAGACCTTCTTCCTGTACGTCTACGAGCCGGGCGGCAACCGGATCGAGCTGTGCAACCCGGTGGCCCGGCTGATCTTCGCCCCGGACTGGGAGACGGTGACCTGGACCGAGGCCGAGCGGGCCAAGGGCCAGGCCTGGGGGCTGAAGACGATCGGCTCGTTCCACACCCACGGCACCCCACCGGTCGATGACCCGCCCGCGGTCCCGTGACACAATCCCCTCATCAGTAACAGCCTCGGGCATCCGCTCGACCCGCTGACCGCGGCGGAGATCCGTCAGGCGGTGGCCGTGCTGCGCCGCGACCGCGGAGTCGGCGACCGGTGGCGGTTCGCCGGCATCGAGCTGGCCGAGCCGGCCAAGACCGAGCTGGCCGGCTGGCACCCGGGCGACCCGATCCCCCGCGCCGCCCAGGTCACCTGCTGGAACCGCGAGGACGGCCAGACCTACACCGCCACCGTCGACCTCACCGGCGACCGCGTGGCCGTCTTCGACCACCGGCCCGGGATGCAGGCCAACGCCACCCAGGCCGAGTGGCACGAGGCCGACGAGATGCTGCGGGCCCACCCCGACATGGTGGCCGCGCTGGCCCGCCGCGGCCTCACCGATCTGGACCTGGTCCTCTTCGACACCTGGACCTACGGCTTCGCCCTCATCCCCGAGCAGTACCGTGACCGCCGGGTCGGCTGGGCCGACGTCTGGTACCGGACTGCGCCCGGCGCGAACCCTTACGCCCACCCGGTCAACGGCCTGCACCCGGTCATCGACCTGAACCGGATGGAACTCCTCGACGTCGGCGACACCGGCCCGGTGCCCGAGCCCGACGTGATGGGCGAGTACGTGCCCGGCCACATCCCCGGCTACCAGGCCCGCGAGGCCACCAAACCGCTGGAGATCACCCAGCCGGAGGGACCGTCGTTCGAGCTGGACGGGAACCTGCTCCGCTGGCAGAACTGGTCGCTGCGGATCGGCTTCAACTACCGTGAGGGCCTGGTCCTGCACCAGGTCGGCTACGCCGACACCGGCGCCGACACCGACACCGGCGCTGAGGGCGAAAGCCGGGTCCGGCCGGTGGCGCACCGGATGTCGCTGGCCGAGATGGTGGTGCCGTACCGGGACACCAGCCCCGAGCACTACCGGCGGACCGCGTTCGACATCGGCGAGTGGGGCCTGGGCTTCATGACCACCTCGCTGGAGCGGGGCTGCGACTGCCTGGGCGAGATCCGCTACCTGGACGCCACCCTGCACGACGCGGCCGGGGAGCCGTACCAGATCCCGAACGCGATCTGCCTGCACGAAGAGGACAACGGCGTGCTCTGGAAGCACGTCGACCCCCAGGCCGGCACCGAGGTGCGCCGGATGCGGCGGCTGGTGGTGTCGTTCCACGCCACCGTGGCCAACTACGAATACCTGGTCTACTGGCGGTTCTACGCCGACGGCAACATCGAGTGCGAGGTCCGGGCGACCGGGATCATGGTCACCACGCACCTGCGGCCGGGCGAGACCGCGCCCGCCACCATCGTCGACACCGACACCTACGCCCCGTTCCACCAGCATTTCATCGTGGCCCGGCTCGACCTCGACGTGGACGGCACGGCCAACACCGTCTACAGCTGCGACTCCGAAGCCGCCCCGATCAGCGCGGACAACCCGTACGGGCTGACCCTGACCCAGCGGCAGACGCCACTGCGGACCGAGGCCGAGGGCCAGCAGGACTACCGGTGGGACACCCAGCGGACCTGGAAGGTGGCCAGTGACGAGCGCCGCAACCGGCTCGGCACCCCGACCGCCTACAAGCTGGTCCCGGGCAGCAGCTTCCCGGCCATGATGGACCCGGCCTCACCGGTGTTCCAGCGGGCCCAGGTCATCGGGCACACGCTGTGGGTCACGCCCTACCAATCGGCCGAACGCTGGCCGGCCGGCGAGTTCTGCAACCAGAGCGAGCACGACGACGGCCTGGCCACCTGGACCGCGCAGAACCGGCCGATCGCCGGCGCCGACGTGGTGCTCTGGTACGTGTTCGGCGTGCACCACATCACCCGGCCCGAGGACTGGCCGGTGATGCCCGCCGACACGGTCTCGTTCTGGCTCAAGCCGTCCGGATTCTTCGACCGCAACCCGGCCCTGGACGTTTAGGGGTTCCCCACCGGCCTGAAGAGGGGGTGGCCGGTGGGGAACCGTCACGGGGAGGCGAACCGCCCCGTACCTGTAGATAACACCCGAACGCGTACTTTCTTATCCAGTCGGTTTATCCGGCCGGCCCGCCAGACCGGGGGCCGCCAGCGCGGGTGACGAGCCAGCGCGAGAAAATTCGAACATGGAATATACGCATCTGGGCCGGACGGGCCTCAGCGTCAGCCGGCTCTGCCTGGGCACCATGAACTTCGGGCCGCTCACGCCGCCGGACGACGCCCAGGCGATCATGGACCACGCCCACGAGGTGGGGGTCAACTTCTTCGACACCGCCAACCGTTACGGCGGGGCGCAGAGCCCGCCCGGGCAACTGGACGAGAGCGGTCAGGCCCACGCGGGCTGGACCGAGGAGATCATCGGCGACTGGTTCGCCCGGGGCGGCGGCCGCCGGGAGCGGACCGTGCTGGCCACCAAGGTCTACGGGGCGATGAGCGACTGGCCCAACGACGGCAAGCTGTCCGCGGTCAGCATTCGCCGGGCCTGCGAGGAGTCCCTGCGGCGGCTGCAGACCGACCACATCGACCTCTACCAGATGCACCACGTGGACCGGGACACCCCGTGGGACGAGATCTGGCAGGCCATGGAGGTGCTGATCGACCAGGGCAAGATCCTCTACGTCGGTTCGTCGAACTTCGCGGGCTGGCACATCGCCCAGGCCAACGGGGCGGCGGCCGCGCGGCACCTGGTCGGCCTGGTCAGCGAGCAGTCGCTGTACAACCTGATGACCCGGGACATCGAGCTGGAGGTGCTGCCCGCGGCCCGGGCCTACGGAGTCGGCGTCATCCCCTGGAGCCCGCTGCAGGGCGGCCTGCTCGGCGGCGTGCTCAAGAAGGAGCAGGAGGGCCGGCGCCGGACGTCGGGCCGGGCCCAGCAGACCCTGAACGAGCACCGGGACCAGATCGAAGCCTACGAGAACCTGTGCGACAAGCTCGGCGAGAAGCCCGCCAACGTGGCCCTGGCCTGGCTGCTGCACCAGGACGGCGTCACCGCCCCGATCATCGGGCCGCGGACCATGCAGCAGCTGGGCGACCCGCTGCACGCCGTCACCCTCTCGCTCAGCGAGGAGACGCTCAAGCAGCTGGACGACATCTTCCCCGGGTTCAAGGCCGCCCCGGAGCACTACGCCTGGTAGACCGCCTGGCGGGTCAGGACCTCAGGGACTCAATGGCGCCATTGAGTCCCTGGGGCGGCATCAATGGCGCCATTGATGCCGTGGGGCTCC
>DASXJM010000728.1:0-6836 GCA_036497405.1 Streptosporangiaceae bacterium
GCCGCCGCTTGCGTCATCGCGGCCATCGCCTCCTGGCTGCGGGGCGGCAAGTACCACTACACCGAGCCGGAGGAACTGGCCCCGCCCGCCGAGCAGGCCCAGCTCGGCCGCCGCTGACCGCGGCCGGGGTCAGGCCGGGTCGTCGGCGCTGCGGCGCCGGGTGGCGTGACGGGTGCCCTGCTGGCGGATGCGGGCGATCTCCTCGTCGGCGGCGGTCCGCCCGGCCCGCATGAAGTCGAGCACCGTGGTCAGCTCCTTCTTGCCGTAGCCGCCCAGGTGCTGGTTCATCTTCGCCGCCATCGGCGCGTAGTAGGGCGCCAGCGCGCGGAACGCGGCCGGGTGGGCGGTGACCACGATGCGGCGCCGGTCAACCGGGTCGGGTGAGCGGGTGACGAGGCCGCCCTGCTCCAGGCGGTCCAGCACCTTGGTCACGGCGCCGGTGGTCAGCCCCAGCTGCGCGGCCAGGTCACTCGGGGCCGCGGGCCCACCCTCGAGCAGGCCCAGGCACTGAACGTCGGTCAGCGGCATGCCGATCTGCTGAGCCACCGCGATCGAGAGCCGCACCGCGGCCGCCGCCTGCCGGGGCGCGGAGGACGACCATGTCCCCACTCAGAGAGCGACCGTGTACCTGCCCGGCCGGCGGGGCCGCGGCCGGTCCGGCCCGCACCGGCCCGACCACCGCATGGCCACCGAGGTCGAAGACCTGCAGGCCGTGGTGGCCGCGTCCGGCGCCCAGTCCGCGTTCGGGTCAGCATCAGCGGCCTGATCGCGTTGCGGACCGTCCTGGTCACCCCGTCCATCCGCCAGGTCGCCGCCTACGAACCGGCCCTGCTGCTGGAACGCTCCGGCCGGTACACCTCGTGGACCGGCCGCTTTGGCCGGGAGCTGGCCGGCGGCCAGGTGGCCGAAGCCCTGATCACCAGCATGTTCGGACGCTGCCCCGCAACCGGTGCGTCCAGTTCCGCGGCCTGGACCACGGCGGCTCCAGCGACCCCGGCGCCTTGGCCTGGGCCATCCCCCTCAGCGGCCTGTGACCGCCCGGCTCACGTCTCGAACCGGACGACCGCGCCGCAGGCGTCGGCCGCGCTGACGATGAGCCGCTCACCGGTCAGCTGGAACGGCACCTCGTTGTGCTTCAGCAGCCTGGCGAGCTGGTCCAGGTCAGCGACCTGGACCGTGAGGCCGACCAGGGAGGGGACCGCCGGCGCGGTGCCGCCGGGCACGACGCGGGTCACCTGGTCCGGTGCGACCACGGTGACCCGCGAGCGGGCGCCGAAGCTCACCTCGAAGCGCCCGGCGACGCCGTCGCAGTCGTAGCCCGTGTAGCGGCTGTACTTGCGGGCGTAGGCCTCGGGGTCGTCAGCGCAGACGATGGCCTCGCTCACCCGGCGCGCGCCGTTGGCGTGCCGCATGAAGCGCGGCTGCAGGACCAGTTCCGGGGTGAGGTGCTGGGCGATCTGCACCAGACCCTCGGGATTGGCCTGCGGCGGGAACGAGAACGCCAGCGCCTTCATCAGCCGCGGCCCGTCCGGGGTGTCGACGTTGCGCTCGAAGGGCCTGATGTCCGTACAGGTCACGCCGTCCTGGGCCAGCCGATCGTGCAGGCCGGCCAGGTCATCGGTGCCGAAGTGCATGACGTGCATGCCCTCGTACCGGGCCAGCGGGGCGTCGAGGTTGTACGGGCCGCGCTGCTGCACCGTGGTCGAGTTCCACAGGCGCAGATCGGTGTGGGCCAGGATCTCCAGGTAGTTGTCCTCGAAGATGGCGGTCCGGTTGCCGGCCCCGAACGGCTTCGGCGGCTGGCCCGGTTCCAGGGCGATCCGCGGCAGCGACAGCGGCGTGAAAAGGAAGCCGAGTTGCTCGTAGCGGGCGATGGTCTGGTCCATGTCGTGGGTGATGAGACCGACGTGATGGAACGTGGTGGCTTGGGCGGTCATTGCTCTTCCTCTCTCCAGTTGATGGTGCCGAGCCTGCCGCCGTCGCGAGCAGCCACCGAGTCATAGCCCGTGGAGCGCAAGAATCTGGCACAAGCTAGGCTCAGATCGTTGAAAACCGACCAGCTTGATGAGATTGACCGCGGCCTCGTACACGCCCTGCAGCTAGACGGCCGGGCGCCGTTCGCCGTGATCGCCGCCGCGCTCGGCGTGTCCGACCACACCATCGCGCGGCGCTACCGGCAGTTGCGCAGCCAGGGGGTGCTGCGGGTGGTCGGCCTGCCCGACAGCGAGCGGCTGGGCTGGACCGACTGGTTCATCCGGCTGCGCTGCGTTCCCGACAGCGCGCTGCCCATCGCCCGCGCCCTGGCCCGGCGCGACGACATTTCCTGGGTCATGCTCACGTCGGCCGGGGCAGAGATCACCTGCCAGGCCAGCGTCGGGTCACGCGGTCAGCGGGATGCCCTGCTGCTGGGCACCCTGCCCCGCAGCCGCCAGATCGTCCAGGTCGACGCGCTCAGCGTGCTGCGGACCTTCTTCGGCGGGGCCTCCGGCTGGAACGGCCGCACCAGTGCCCTGACCGAAGACCAGGCCGGCCGCATCGCGGGGTCAGGCCACCGTCGTCCCTCCCCCGCCGAGCCCGTCGTCCTCGACGCTCAGGACGAGAAACTACTGGCCGAAGTGCGCAAGGACGGCCGCATCGCCGCGACCGACCTGGCCGCCATCCTCGGCTGCTCAGCGCCCGCGGCCAGCCGCCGCCTCGACCGGCTGATCGCGTCGGGCGCGCTGTTCTTCGACGTGGAGATCGCCCCGGAGCATCTCGGCTACCAGGTCGAGGCCCTGCTCTGGGTCACGGTCGCGCCCGGGCGGCTGGAGGACGTGGCCACCACCGCCGCCCAGCACCCCCAGGTCGCCCTGGCCACCGCCACCTCCGGCGCGACCAACCTGCTGCTGGCCGTCGGCTGCCGCGACCAGGCCGACCTGTACGACTACGTGGCCCACGGCCTGGGCCCCATCGAGGGAGTCCAGGCCGTACAGACCGCACCGATCATCCGTACCGTCAAGCGCGCCGGCACCCTGATCGAGCCGGCTTAGGCGCCTAGCGGCTCAGGCGGCGTTGCGGCCGCCGTCGACGTCGAGGACGGCGCCGTGCACGAAGCTGGCTTCGTCGCCGGCCAGGTAGCCGATGGCGGAGGCGATCTCTTCGGGGGCGGCCGGGCGGCCGGCCGGGGCCAGGGACGCCAGCTGGTCGAGCTGGTCACCCATGGGCTCGGTGCCCAGCGTCCGGGTCGGGCCCGGGCTGACCGCGTTGACCCGCACCCCGCTGGGGCCGAACTCGGCCGCCCAGGCCTTGGTCAGCAGCATCAGGGCCGCCTTGCTGGAGCCGTACAGGGCCATACCCGCCGCCCCGAAGTGGGCGACCATGGTCAGCACGTTGATGATCGACCCGTGGCCGCGGGCAGCCATGGTCGGGGCGAGCTGGCCGACCAGGATGAACGGGGCCCGGACGTTGACCGCGTAGACCTCGTCGATGTCGGCGTCGGTGGCGTTCGGGGTGGGCCCGAACGGGAAGATGCCGGCGCTGTTGACCAGGATGTCGACGTGGCCGCCGCCGAGCTCGATGGCCTGGCGGGCCAGCGCCCGCACCGACTTGCCGTCGGCCAGGTCGGCCGCGATGAAATCGGCCTTGCCACCCGCGGCGCGGATGGCCGCGACGGCCGCGTCCCCGCGGGTGGCGTCACGCCCGCTGACCAGAACGTGGGCGCCACGCTGAGCCAGCAGGTCGGCGGTCGCGCGGCCGATACCGCTGGTCCCTCCGGTCACCAGTGCGGTGGAGCCGGTCAGATCGGTGGAAGCCATGTCGTTCTCCTTCGGTAAGTAATTGGGTTGCCTGATCCACAATGGTCAGCAAAAAGTGGGTTGTCCAATCCAGTTCAGGTACGCTGTTGCCATGGCGGTGAAACAGGCTGAGGCCAGTGACGGGCGGCGGCTGACCCGGCGGGGGCGCGAGACCCAGCAGCGGATCGTGGCGGCGGCGGCCGAGCTGATGTTCGAGAACGGGGTGGCCGAGACCACGCTGGAAGACATCCGGGCCGCGGCCGGGGTGAGCGGCTCGCAGGTCTACCACTACTTCGAAGACAAGCAGGCCCTGGTCCGGGCGGTCATCGACTACCAGGCCGACGCGGTCCTGGGCGCCCAGAGCGATCACCTGGACCACCTGGACACCATGCCCGGGCTGCGGGCCTGGCGGGACTTCATCGTCGAGCACCAGCGCCGGCTCGGCTGCCGCGGCGGCTGCCCGATCGGGGCCCTGGGCGCCGAGGTGGCCGAGACCGACGCGGCCGCCCGGGTGGCCGCGGCGCGGGCCCTGCGCCGCTGGGAAGGCCGGATCCGCGCGGGCCTGCAGACCATGCACGCCCGGGGCGACCTGCCCGCGGGAACCGACCCCGAGCAACTGGCCCTGGCCACCCTGGCCACCCTGCAGGGCGGCCTGCTCATGGCTCAGCTCGAACGCGACACCCGGCCGCTGGAAGCCGCCCTCGACGCCATGCTCGACCGCATCCAGTCCCTGATCAGCACGTGAGCCCGGATGCTCAGTGCGCCTACGCGGCCGCCGCTCCCCTGGTCAGAGGTCGCCCAGCGCGGTGACCGGGTCCTCGATGTAGTCGGCCAGCTGGCGGAGGAAGCCACCGGCGGTGCCGCCGTCGCAGACCCGGTGGTCGAAGGCCAGGGTGAGCTCGGTGATCTTGCGCACCGCGAGCTGGCCGTCGATCACCCAGGGACGGTCGATGATCCGGCCCAGGCCGATGATCGCGACCTCGGGGTGGTTGATGATGGCGGCCGACCCGTCGACGCCGAACACGCCGTAGTTGTTGATGGTGATGGTGCCGCCGGTGAGCTCGGCCGGGCCGAGCTGCCCGGCCCGCGCGGCCGCGGTCCGGCTGGTCAGCGCGGCCGAAAGGTCCCGGGCCGACAGCTGGTGGGCGTCCCGCACGACCGGGACGACCAGCCCGCGGTCGGTCTGGGCGGCGAAGCCCAGGTGGACGTGGCCGGGGATGACGATCTCGTCCCCGTCGAGGTGGGCGTTCAGCTCGGGATAGCCGCGCAGGGCCAGCACGGTGAACCGGGCGAACAGGGCCAACAGGCTGACCGGCTGTTCCGGGGTCTTGGTGTTGAGCGCGGCCCGGGTGGCCAGCAGGCCGGTGGCGTCGGCGTCCACCCAGACGGTGGCTTCGGGGATCTCCCGGCGGGACCGGGTCAGCTTGTCGGCCACGGCCCGGCGCACCCCGCGCAGCGGGACCCGGGTGTCGCCGGTCTCCGGCCTGCTGACGGCCTGCTCGATGTCGGCCCGGCGGATGACGCCGGCGGGCCCGCTGCCGTTGATGGCGGTCAGGTCCAGCCCGGCGTCCCGGGCCAGCTTGCGGACCAGCGGTGAGATCACGCGCACCGGTCCTGCCGGTCCTGACGGGCCGGCCGGGCCCTCGGGGTGATTCTGCGGGCGGCGGCGGGCCTGGCGCCGGCGGGCCCCGGTTGAGGCCCTGGTCCCGTACCCGATGAGCACGTTCCCGCTGCCCTCCTCGGCCTCCCTGGCCGGCCCGGTGGTCACGGCGGGCGGGGCGGGATCGACGCTGACCAGCGGCTGCCCGACCGCGACGGTGGCGCCGGGGTCCGCGTGCAAGGCGGTCACCGTGCCCGCGAACGGGACCGGAACCTCGACGGCGGCCTTGGCCGTTTCGACCTCGACCACGGCCTGGTCGATCGTGACCTGGTCGCCGACCTCGACCCGCCACTCGATGATCTCGGCTTCTTCCAGGCCTTCACCCAGGTCGGGCAGGAGGAAATCAGGCATGGGCACCGTCCGGGCTCAGCCACCGGTCGTCGGGCTCGTCATCCCACTGCAGGCGGGCGACCGCGTCGAGGATGCGGTCGGTGCTGGGCAGGTGGTGAGCCTCCAGCATCGGCGCCGGGTAGGGGATGTCGAAGCCGGTGACCCGCAGGATGGGCGCCTGCAGGTAGTGGAAGCAGCGTTCGGTGAGCCGGGCCGCGATCTCGGCCCCGTAGCCGCAGAACCCGGCCGCCTCGTGGATGACGACCGCCCGGCCGGTCCGCCGGACCGACTCGGTCAGGGTGCGGTCATCAACCGGGGACAGGCTGCGCAGGTCGATGACCTCGGCGTCCCAGCCGTCCTCGGCCGCCGCGGCCGCGGCTTCCAGGGCCGTCGCCACCGTGCCGCCGTAGCTGATCAGGGTCACGTCGGTGCCCGGCTTGACCACCGCGGCCTGGTCGAGGCGGGGCCCGGCGGTGGTCAGGCCGGCGGCCTCCTTGGACCAGTAGCGGCGCTTGGGCTCCAGGAAGATGACTGGGTCCGGGCAGTCGATGGACTGCCGCAGCAGCCGGTAGGCATCGGCCGGGCTGGCCGGGGTGACCACCCGCAGCCCGGGCGTGTGGGCGTAGTAGGCCTCGGAGGAGTCGCAGTGGTGCTCGACCCCGCCGATGCCGCCGCCGTAGGGGATCCGGACCACGATCGGCAGGCTGACCGCGCCCCGGGTCCGGTTGTGCAGCTTGGCCAGGTGGCTGGTGACCTGCTCGAAGGCGGGATAAGCGAAGGCGTCGAACTGCATCTCGACCACCGGGCGCAGGCCGTTCATGGCCATGCCGATGGCGGTGCCGACGATGCCGGCTTCGGCCAGCGGGGTGTCGAAGACCCGGTCCTCACCGAACCGCCCGGCCAGCCCGTCGGTGACCCGGAAGACCCCGCCCAGGGTGCCGACGTCTTCGCCGAAGACCACGACCCCCCGGTCCGCGGCCAGCGCGTCAGCCAGGGCCTGGTTCAGGGCTCCGGCCATGGTGACCGGCTCGGGGGCGGACGCCGGTGCCGCCGTGGCCGCGGTGTCCAGGGTG
>DASXJM010000729.1:0-4472 GCA_036497405.1 Streptosporangiaceae bacterium
GCGCCGCCGCAGCCCGCGGTGCCGAACCGGGCCAGCGCGCCGGCCAGGGCCCGCGCGGGCCGGGCCCGCAGGGCCCGGTCGTCGGCCAGCATCTCGATCAGCAGGGCCACCGACTGGTGAGCCTCGGCGCAGGTCCGGGACCAGCCGAACGCCCGCCGCAGCGCGGTGAACGGCAGCACCACCAGGTCGTGCCGCTCGCGCAGGTGGGCCCGCTCGTGGGCCAGCACCGCGGCCAGCTCGGCCGGGCGCAGCAGATCCAGGGCGCCCACGCTGACCACGATCTGCGAGCGCAGCCCGGGCAGGCAGTAGGCGGCCGCGGCCGGGTGGTCGACGACCAGCGCGCCCGGGGCCTTGGGGTCACCCCGGCCCAGCAGGGCCAGCAGGTCCCGCTGCCGCCGCCGGGCCCGGACCACCGCGGTGGTCGACACGATCAGCACCCCGACCAGCTGGGCCAGCAGGGCCAGGCCCAGGATCAGGCTGCCCAGCCGGAGCAGGACCGGCAGCACCGGATGCCCGGGCAGGAACAGGTCTCCGTGCGCCGACACCCGGGCGACCCGCACGATGCCGTCGGCCACGCTGGCCGAGCCGGGCGGAACCCCGATTTCGATCAGGGCACCGACCGCGGCCAGACCCCCGCCCAGCCCCAGTGCCTGCCACAGCAGAATGGCAGCCCCCGGCGACCGCCGGGGCCACCGCGCCGCGCCGAGCGCGGCCGAACCTCGAACGCAACCAAAGGCCACAGCGGCGAGCAGAGCCGCGTCGGCCGGTCCAGTCATCAGCCCCCGCCGTCACCTTCGATCTCGTCCAGAGCACCACGGAGCGCACTGGCTTCTGCGTCGGACACCGACTTGGCGAACCTGGCCAACGCGGCCGACCGGTCCCCGGTCTGGTCCAGCGCGGTCAGCATCAGCTCGGTCACGTAGGCCTCGCGGGTCGCGGACGGCCGGTAACGCCAGGCGCGGCCGTCGCGTTCGCGCCGGGCGAAGCCCTTCTTGGCCAGCCGATCCAGCACGGTCATGACCGTGGTGTGAGCGAGGTCGCGTTCGGTGAGCTGTGCGCTGACTTCACGGACCGTGAGTGACTGGGGCGTCCCCCAGAGTACGTCCATGATCGCGCGTTCGAGGTCGCCTAGCCGGTTCACACTGGCCACTTTACCCACGCGAGTTGGCGGTGAATCGCCCATAGTACGCAGAGCGCCCTCGGCCGCACAGGGCGCCTCAGAGTCGACTGCAGTCATGAGATTCCGTCCTGGGAATTCGTCGCCTCGCCTCGTCGCTGGCGATGGCCGCCGCGGCGAGAATACCCAGCTACCCACGACCGGGGCGATTATTGCCCCGAATTGAGATCCGGGTCGGCGAACCGGGCGAAGGCCTGCAGGTTGGCCAGACTCTCGCCGTTCTTGGCCCGCCAGGCCCATTCGCGCCGGATGGCCGACGCGAAGCCCAGCTCCAGGGCGGCGTCGAAGTTGTCGTCGGAGTAGCTGAGCACGCAGCCCAGGATGCGGTCGATCTCCTCGGCCGCGACCGCGGCCAGCGGCAGCCGGCCGACCAGGTACACGTCGCCGACCTGGTCCACCGCGAAGTGCACGCCGTAGGTGCGGCCGTTGCGCTCGAGCAGGAACCGGTAGAAGCGGTCGTGGTTCTCGTCCGGCCGCCGGCAGAAGAACGCCTCCACCTGCAGGCTGTGCCGGCCCGCGATCAGCCAGGTCATTGTGGCCAGCTTGTGCTGGCCGGCCAGCTTGACCAGGTAGGAGCCGGGGCTGGGGTTCTCGAACGGCAGGTCCAGCTCGCCCAGGGCCGCCTCGATGGCGGCGCCCGCCGCGATCTCGGCCGAGGCGGAGGTCTCCGTCATGCCTCCACCGTAGCCCGGGCCTCGCTCACCGCCCCCGCGTACACCCCCAGCAGCCGGTCCACCGCGGCGGTCCAGCCGAACGCCGACGCGTGCCGCAGGGCGCCCGCCGACATCCGGGCCAGGGCCGGCGGGGCCGCGGCCAGGCGGCGCAGCACCCGCGCGTAGTCGGCCGGGTCGTGGCTGTCGATCAGCACCCCGGACTCACCGTCCCGGACCGCGGTGCGCAGGCCGCCCACGGCCGCCGCCACCACCGGGGTCCCGCAGGCCTGGGCCTCCAGGGCGACCAGGCCGAAGGACTCGGAGTAGGACGGCACCGTGACCACGGTGGCGGCCCGGTACCAGTCGGCCAGCTCGGACTGCGGGCACGGCGGCTCGAGCCGGACCACGTCCGAGATGCCGAGCCGGCCGGCCAGTTGGGTGACCATGTCCGGGTCGTTGCGGCCGAGCCCGCTCGGTCCGCCCACGAACACCACGGACAGGCGCCGGGCCAGCTCCGGGTCGTCGCGGACCATCTGGGCCACCGCGTGCAGCAGGATGTCCGGGCCCTTGAGCGGCTGCATCCGGCCCGCGAACAGCAGCACGACCGCGTCGGCGGGCAGGCCCAGCCGCCGCCGGGCGGCCTGCTGGTCCCCGGGGCGGAAGACGGACAGGTCGACCCCGGGGTGCACGGTCATGACCCGGGACCGGTCGGCGCCGTAGAGGTCGATCAGCTGCCGGGCCTCCTCGGCGGTGTTGGCCACCAGCCGGTCGGCCGCCGCCACCACCTCGTCCTCGCCGCGCAGCCGGAACTCCGGCTCGGCCGAATCGCCGGTGGCCAGGGCGGCGTTCTTGACCTTGCCCAGGGTGTGCATGGACTGGATCAGCGGCACCCCCCAGCGTTCCTTGGCCACGGCGCCGACCTGGCCGGACAGCCAGTAGTGGGCGTGGACCAGGTCGTACCGGCCGGGCGCGTAGGCGGCCTCGATCCGCAGCGTCTCGAAGGTGAAATGGCAGATCTGGGCCGGGATGTCGGCCTTGTCGAGCTCCTGGAACGGCCCGGCGGTCACGTGCCGCACCAGCACGCCCGGGGCCAGCTCGGTCACGGGCGGGGCGTCACGGGACACTGCCCGGGTGAAGATCTCCACTTCGGTGCCGCGGGCGGCCAGCCGTTTGGCCACCTCGACCACGTAGACGTTCAGGCCACCGGCATCGCCGGTTCCTGGCTGGTCGAGTGGTGACGTGTGAACGCTGATCGTCGCGATCCGCCTCGGGAAGCTTCGCGGCACGGGCAAGCACCTCCGACTCCACAACCCCGGCAGTTATTTTTATATGCCCACTCACCTGCGGGCGCTCAGGACGCCCGCCGGTTCGTGGGCCCCCAGCCGATAAGCTTTTACCCATGGGAACTCTTGTGCTGCTGCGCCATGGTGAAAGCGAGTGGAACTCCAAGGGCCTGTTCACCGGCTGGGTGGACGTCCCCCTGTCCAGCACCGGGGCGGACGAGGCCCGGAGCGCCGGGCGGCTGCTCCAGGACGCGGGCCTGCGCCCGGACGTGCTGTACACCTCGGTGCTGACCCGGGCCATCCAGACCGCCCACATCGCGCTGGAGGCCGCGGACCTGCTCTGGCTGCCGGTGCGGCGGTCCTGGCGGCTCAACGAGCGGCACTATGGCGCGCTGCAGGGCAAGGACAAGGCCCAGACCCGGGACGAGTTCGGTGACGAGCAGTTCATGACCTGGCGGCGTTCCTACGACGTGCCGCCCCCGCCGATCGCCGACGACGACCAGTTCTCGCAGGCGGGCGACCCGCGCTACGCGTTGCTGCCGCCCGAGCTGATGCCCCGCACCGAGTGCCTCAAGGACGTCCAGGCCCGGCTGCTGCCCTACTGGTACGAAAACATCGTGCCCGACCTGACCGCGGGCAAGACGGTGCTGGTCACCGCGCACGGCAACTCGCTCCGGGCACTGGTCAAGCACCTGGACGGCATCGGGGACGACGAGATCGCCGGGCTGAACATCCCGACCGGGATCCCGCTCCTCTACGAGCTGGACGACAGCTTCCGGCCGGCCCAGAAGGGTGGCCGCTACCTGGACCCGCAGGCTGCCGCCGAAGCCGCCGAGGCAGTCAAGAACCAGGGACGTTAAGGCTGCCAGCGTGTAAGGAGCACCCTTCCGCTGGGCAGCGAACAGGTGTGGGCGCAACAAATCGGTCATGTCCGGATAATGGAGAGGTGGTAAACACTCCAGTAATAGTCGCACGTCAATACCCCTCCCCCATGGTGCCCGGCCGGGTGCCGCATACGATCAGGTGTGTGGGCCTGAGCTGTTCCGATGCGTTGCCGCTCGTGACGGGCGGCGGAAGCTGAACACTGAGGGAGCAGCAATGTCGGTAAGCGGGCAGACGGTCAACGGCAGGTGGCAGCAAACCACCGGCCCGGCGGCCGCAAAACTTCCGCCCGGCATCGCGTCCGTCCTTTCCGTGCTGTCCTCCTCGGCCGTGGTGCTGGACGCCGAGGACCGCGTCCTGCAGGCCAGCGACGCCGCGCGATCGTTCGGTCTGGTCAAGGGCGAGCGCCTGATGGCCAGCGAACTGCTGGCCCTGGCCCGGCAGGTACGCCGGGACGGTGAGATCCGCGAGGGCGAG
>DASXJM010000730.1:0-1678 GCA_036497405.1 Streptosporangiaceae bacterium
GCGTGGGCGGTCTGTTCGTAGCGATCGGTGACGGCCAGGGCCGTGTCGCCACCCTCGACCAGACCCAGGGCGGCGCGCAGGCCGGGCAGGGCACCCCAGCGGGCGCTCCACAGCTGGGCCGAGCGCAGGATGACCAGGACCAGGTTGACCAGGGCCTCCCCTTCGGGGGCGGCGCCCAGGATGTGCAGGCCGTCGCGGATGGCGGCGTCCTTGACCTCGCACAGGTAGCCGTCGATGTGGAGCACAAATTCGTCGAACTCGGCCGCGCCGGGCTCGCCGGCCACGCCCAGGTCCTGGTGCAGTTCGGCCCGGTGGACCAGGGACCAGATCTGGGCCCGGACGGCGGGCAGCTTGTCCGGGTCGAGCGCGGCCACGGTGGCGTACTCGTCCAGCAGTTGTTCCAGTTTGGCCAGGTCGCCGTAGGTGTCGGCGCGGGCCATGGGCGGGACCAGGTGATCGACGATGGTGGCGTGACCGCGCCGTTTGGCCTGGGTGCCCTCGCCCGGGTCGTTGACGATGAACGGGTAGACCAGCGGCAGGTCGCGCAGGACGGCGTCGGGCCCGCAGTCGGCCGACAGGCCCAGGCCCTTGCCCGGCAGCCACTCCAGCGTGCCATGCTTGCCCAGGTGGACGACGGCGTCGGCGCCGAAACTCTCGTCCAGCCAGCGGTAGGCGGCCAGGTAGTGGTGGGACGGGGGCAGGTCGGGGTCGTGGTAGATGGCCACCGGGTTCTCGCCGAACCCCCGCGGGGGCTGGATCATGACCACCACGTGACCGAACTCCAGTGCGGCCAGCACGATGTCATCGCCGTCGGTGTAGAGCTGGCCGGGTGGTGCGCCCCACTGGTCCGTGACCCGACGTTGAAGACCTTCGGTCAAATCTGAAAACCAGCGGCGGTAAGCGGGCAGCGGGACGCGCGCCGGGGCGGCGGTGATCTGCTCTTCGGTCAGCCACTCGACGTCGTAGCCGCCGGCCGCGATCAAGGTGTGGATGAGGGTGTCGCCGTCCTCGGGGAAACCGTCGCCCAGGTCGTACCCGGCCGCGCGCATGGCCTGGAGCAGGCGAACCGCCGAGGCCGGGGTGTCCAGGCCGACCGCGTTGCCGACCCGGGAGTGCTTGGTCGGGTACGAGGACAGCATGATCGCCACGCGCTTGTCGGCGTTCGGGGTCAGGGCCAGGTGCGCGTGCCGGGCCGCGATCCCGGCTAGGCGGCGGGCGCGTTCGGGGTCGGCCACGTAGACACCGATGCCGTCCGGGCCCTCCTCCTTGAACGAGAACGGCACCGTGATCAGCCGGCCGTCGAACTCGGGGATCGCGACCTGCATGGCCGCGTCGATCGGGCTGAGGCCGCCGCCCGCGTCCTGCCATTCGGCGCGGGAGGAGGTCAGGCAGAGACCCTGGAGGATGGGCACCCCCAGCGTGGCCAGGGCGCCAGCGTCCCAGTCACCGTCGGCGGTGGTGTCGGCGCCGCCTGAACCGCCCGCGGCCAGGACGGTGGTGATCACGGCCTGGGCCGGGCGCAGCAGGTCGAGCAGGCCCGGGTCGGCCGAGCGCAGCGACCCGCAGAACACCGGCAACGGGGTGCCGCCCTCGTCGGCGATGGCCTGGCACAGCGTGTCCACGAAGCCGGTGTTACCGGAGAGCTCGTGCGCACGGTAGAAGACCACAGCGACGGTAG
>DASXJM010000731.1:0-7376 GCA_036497405.1 Streptosporangiaceae bacterium
TGGCGGCCGCGGCGATGGCGGTGACGACCCCGCCGTACACCGACATGGCTCCGGCGTAGCCGCCGAGCGGGAAGTCGGTATCGGGGGCGTAGCTCTGCTCCTGGCGGCGCAAACCGTTGGTCACGCGCTCCTTCAGGGTGGTCAGCTCAGGCATGGGGCGTTCGTTACCCGAGATCAGCCTGGCCATGCAGTCGGGCGCGACGGTGTAGGGGGCGGGCGTCCGGGTAGCGAGGCGGGGTTCCAGCAGGCAGCCGGATCAGGAAGGCCAATCGGGAAGGCAGGTGCAGCCGTGAGCCAGGAGACCGTGGCGGTACTAGGTACAGGCACGATGGGGGCCCCGATGGCGCGAAACCTGGCCCGGGCCGGGTTTGCCGTCCGGGTGTGGAACCGGACCCGGGACAAGGCGGAGCCGCTCGCCCAGGACGGCGCCCGGGTCTGTGACACTCCGGCCGAAGCCGCCGACGGGGCCGGAATGATCCTCACCATGCTGGCCGACACCGACGCCGTGCTGGCCGCGGTCGACGGTCCGGACGGAGCGTTCCAGACCGCGCCGCTAGAGGCCGGATCGGGGCCAGCGGACACGGACGGGGTGCTCTGGCTGCAGATGAGCACGATCGGGGAGGCTGGCACCGAACGCTGCGCCGACCTGGCCGGCCAACGGGACGTGATACTGGTCGACGCGCCGGTCCTCGGCACCCGGCAGCCCGCCGACGAAGGAAAGCTGGTCGTGCTGGGATCGGGGCCGGCCATGGTCCGGAACCGGGTCCAGCCGGTGTTCGACGCGGTCGGGCAGAAGACGATCTGGGTCGGCGAGGCCGGGGCGGGAACGCGGCTCAAGCTGGTGGCCAACAACTGGGTGCTGACCGTGACCGAAGGCACGGCCGAGACCCTCGCGCTGGCCCGGGGCTTCGGGCTGGACCCGCAGCTGTTCCTGGAGGCGATCGGCGGCGGCACGCTGGACCTGCCCTACCTGCAGATCAAGAGCAAGGCCATCCTCAACGAGGACTACCGCCCGTCCTTCCGGCTGGCTCTGGCGGCCAAGGACGCGGCCCTGGTCGCGGAGTCGGCCCTGCGGCACCAGGTGGACGTGCCCCTGACCGAGCTGCTCCGGGACCGGCTGGCCGAAGGCGCGAAAGAGCACGGCGACAAGGACATGGCCGCGACCTACCTGACCAGCGCGCCCAAGGACTAGCCGCGGACGGCGGGCCGAGGGCGGCCGGGCTAGATGTGGTCGGCGCGGCCGGGAGTGAGGACCGGGTCGGCGATGTCGCGGACACGCTCGACCAGGGCGGCGGTGGAACGGCCGGGGAGATAGTCGACGGTTTCGATGCGGCCGCCGTAGATCTCCACCGCGAGGCGTTCGGGCAGCGTGTCGGGGTCGTGGTCGCCGCCCTTGACGTAGAGGTCGGGGCGCACGGCCTCCAGCAGGTCGGCGGTCTCGCGATCATCGAAGATCGTCACGTACTCGACACAGCCGATCGCGGCCACCACCGCGGCCCGGTCCTCGGCCGGAATGACCGGGCGCCCAGGGCCCTTGAGCTCGCGCGCGGTCTCATCCGACTGCACCGCCACGACGAGCACGTCGCCGCGGGACGCGGCCTGCTGCAGGCATTCCACGTGACCGCGGTGCAGCAGGTCGAAGCAGCCGCTGGTCAAGACGATTCGGTGACCGGCCCGACGATGCCCAGCCAGGCAGCGAGCCAGGAGGTCAACAGGCCAGATCGAATCAAGTCGCCAGTCCTCGAACCGCACGTAAAAAGCACCACTCTCGCATCGCTGTCAGCGCGTTGCCGTTAGCGCCGCGATACCCGCCTGCCGGCCTGGCAAACGGGTCGGAAGTCCTTGTCCGGAACGTTCGGGGTCTTTGGGCCGGAAGGTTCAGAGCAGGGGTAGCGCGGCAAAGCGGTGTTCGGCCCACAGAAGGCGCGAAGTCTCCTCCGGGTAGGCCTGATCGGTGACCGGGTCGTCGTAGACGCGGGTGAGCCGGGTCCGGGGGTCCCAGGGGGGCCAGCCCGCCGGCCCGGCCACGTGGCCGGGGGCCGGGCTGGCCGGGCGGCCGGCCGCGAAGGCGGTCCAGTCGGCGCGCATGGCGTCACCGACGGCCAGGGCGGACGCGGGCACCGGGTCGCCGAGCATCATCGCGCCGAAGTCAGCCTGCGGGGTACCGAACACCAGCGGCACGTCCAGGCCGTGGCAGGCCCCGAGGGCGCCGCCCGCACCGGGGGCCGGATAGGTGAGCTCGTACAGGTAGGTGGTCCCGCCCGCCCGGGCGTGGGCGTCGGCCAGGTGCACGGCCGGCATACGGAACAGCCAGTCGGAGTAGGCCAGCTCGTAGAGCCTGGTGCCGTCGGCCGCCGGGAAGGCCCGCCGGTAGGCAGCGGGGCCGCCCGGCTGGGGCGAGAACGCGGCCAGGGCCGAGGCGATCTCGGCGTCGGCCAGGGCGTTGCCCGCCGTGAACAAGCGGCATTCGTCGCGGTTGTGGCCGATGATCAGCTCGACGTCGCGGGCGCGGCCGCGGGCCAGCGCGTCCCACGGGTCGGTGGGCAGGACCTCGCCGTCGACCACCGGGGAGAACGGGGTCAAGGTGTGGGCGACCGCGCCCCAGCGGTCCCGGCGGGCGGGCGCGCCGAAACTGGCCAGCACGGCCTGGCCCGCGTCCACCAGGTGCTGGGGCTCGATGTCGGCCAGCGCGCCGGCGTCCGGGGGCTGACCGAAATGGCCGACGGCCGCGGTGGCCAGGTCGGCGGCCAGGTCAGCGGCGAAGAACGTGCCCGGCACGCTCTGGGCGATGGCCCGCCGGAACAGGCCGGCCGCGGCCGGCATGGCCAGCAACGACACCACCGACCCAGCTCCGGCCGACTCGCCGAACACGGTGACCTGGCCGGGGTCGCCACCGAAGGCCGTGATGTTGTCCTGGACCCAGCGCAGCGCGGCCACCTGGTCGAGCAGCCCGCGGTTGGCGGGGGCCCCGGTGAGCTGGGCGAAGCCTTCCATGCCGAGCCGGTAGTTGAAGCTGACCAGCACCACGCCCTGGCCGGCCAGGGCCGCGCCGTCGTAGCCGGGGGCGCTGGCCGCCCCGGCCACGTAGGCGCCGCCGTAGATCCACACCATGACCGGCAGTCCGGCCGGACCCGCCGGACCCGCCGGGCCCCCCGGGCCCCCCGGGCCGGGATCCGGCGACCAGACGTTGACGGTCAGCCAGTCGTCCCGATCGCCAGCGCCGGGCGGGGCCGAGATGGCGCGCCCGCGGGGCTGGGGCGGCGGGGCGCCGAAGGCGTCGGCGGCCCGGACGCCGTCCCAGGGTTCGGCCGGCTCCGGGGCCTGGAAGCGGAGCGCGCCCACCGGGGGCCGGGCGAACGGGATACCGCGGAAGACGGACAGGCCACCCTCAATACGCCCGGTGACCAGACCGGTGGTGGTGCGGACCGGCGCGGTGACCGGGGCGTCGAGGGTGGCCATGGGATCCGGGCCCGTCAGCTGCGGGCGGGCTCGAGGATGACGACCGGGATCTGGCGGTCGGTCTTGGTCTCGTACTCGGCGAACCCCGGCTCGGCCTGCTTCTGGCGGGTCCAGATCGGCTCCCGCTCCTCCGGCCCGGCCACCCGCGCGGTCACCGGGATGGTCTCGGTGCCGGTCTCGATGGTGGCCTTGGGGTTGGCCTGCAGGTTGTGGTACCAGGCCGGGTTGTCAGGCGCGCCGCCCTTGGAGGCGAAGATCGCGTAGCCGCCGTCCACGCGCTGGTAGGCCAGCGGGCTGACCCGCTCCTGGCCGGACTTGGCCCCGGTGTGGTGCAGGAGGATCAGGTTGTCGTTGGGAAAGGCCTCGACCTTGCCGCCGTTGGCACGGAACTCGTCGATGACGCGGGCGTTCCAGTCATTGAAATCAGTCACAGTCGGTAGGTTAGGCGGTGATGAAGTTGCCGCGCGAACCAGGTGAGCTGCCGTTCGGGGACTCGCTCACCACGTCGGACGGGGTGCTCGAGGACGAGGGGCACTACGACGGGGTGCTGTTCTCCGGGCTTGCGATCGAGGGCGCCAACGCGGATCTGGCCCGGTTCATGGAGTGCGCCTTCGCCGACGTCACCCTGGACGACGTTTCCCTGCGCAAGGCCCGGCTGAGCGACGTGTGGCTGCGCGACGTCCGGCTGCTGTCGGCCGACCTGGCCAGTTCCACCTGGATGGACGGCACGTTCATCGCCTGCTCGGGCGCTGGCATCCAGGCCTACGACAGCAGCTTCCAGCGCGTGGTCTTCTCCGAGTGCAAGCTCGACTCGTGGAACTTCCGGGGCGCCACGCTGCGGGGCGTCGTCTTCGACCGCTGCCTGCTGCGGGACACCGATTTCGGCGGCGCGTCGCTCAAGCAGGTCAAGTTCCCCGGCTGTGTTTTGACGCGAGCTGATTTCTCGCGGGTGACCCTGGACAGGGTGGACTTCCGCGGGGCGGAGCTGGACATCACGGCCGGGTACGAGTCGCTGCGCGGTTCCATCATGAACACCGCCCAGCTGATGTCGATCGCCCCCGTCCTGGCCCGCCAGATCGGCATCGACGTCAAGGACTCCTGACCTAGCTGGCGCTGGCATAGCCGGCGCTGACCGACTCCCGCTGACGGCGGACCTGCTCACTCTGGCGCCATTCGAGCGCCTCAGGTTCGTCCACCCAGTCGGTGATCGAAGCGTCGAGGCGCAGCAATACGTCGCGAACCTCAGCGGGCGTGACCCGGAAGAACTCGCGGCGTGAGTTGACCATGTTGACGCGGCGGTCGGCGAAGTGGTGGTGCAGCTTCGTCTCCAACCCGACTGCGTCGTCGCTGAGCACCTTCACGTGGATGTCGTACCGGAAGGGTACGGAGGCGTCACCAAGCTCGTACACGCGGTCTTCGGGCTTCAGCCGCCGGGTCATGCCGATCTTGACCATGTCCTCGCCGAACGCGCCGACGTTGGAGATCACATAAACGTGCCCGGCCCGGGTGTTGGCGGCGCGCTCGATGATGCCTTCGATGGCGTCTTGAATCTCGGCGATCTTCCCTTCGGCCCGAGCGACGGCTTCTTGGTTGCCTTGCTGTCGCAGAGCATTGATGTCGGACTCATAGTGCGCGAGTTCCTTACGAAGCCGTTCCTGCTCGCGTTCGATCTCCCGCCTGGCAATCTCATTATCGCGCTGCCGGGCTCGCTCTTCCCGTTCCCGTTCCTTCTCCTCGGCCTTCTTGGCGAGGTAGTCGGCGGTGAGCTCAAGCTCTTCGACCCGCAAGCGGTGATAGGACTCGCTGACGGTGATGTGCATGGTCCCGCCCAGGCGGACAATCGTGTCCCTGGCCTTCTGGAGCCTCGCAACCGACGAATCGAGTGCGTAGGGCTTCATTGAGCGGATCGCGTTATCGGCTTCGTTGTTGTAGGCCCGCAGCATCAGCTTGGAAAACTCGCGGACCATCTTGGTGCCTTCGCGAGTAGATCCGTTGACGGTCCAGTTGGTTGCGCCTCGGACCGCGTTTCCAGCTTTGACCGCATCTTTGATTCTGGCCTGCAGACCGGCCAGTTTCGCCTTGTAGGCCACGGCGTCGGTGAGCGGGTGACGGTATTCATAGATCCCGGCTTCCTGCAGGATCACGGTTTCCCTGGTCTCCACCACCTGCAGCGTCAGTTCCTTGTACTCGGCCCGCATGGCCGGCAACTCAGAGGCCAATCGGTCCATGGTCGCGGTCTCGATGCTCAGTGCGTCCCGCCGTTGCTGCAATTCGGCGACTTCGGCGCGCAGGGCCGCGGCGCGGCCGCTTTCGCGGGTCAGGACGTCGGCCTCGGCTCGAAGCGGGCCGATGGCCGCCAGCAATTCCTGCTCCTGTTGCCGGAGACGAGGCAGTTCTTCGCGGAGACGGCTGATTTCCGCCCTCAGCTGCTCCTGCTCGGTGACACCCATTGCGTCGACGATCTGCTGGAGCCGCGCCACCTCGGCCTGCAGGTCGCGCTTACGGCCAGAAAGGGTATGCCTGGCCGGCCCTTCGTGAGCCGGAGAGAATTTCGCGGCCTCGTTCTTTGGCCCGGCCGGGAGCTGGGCCGCCTGAGTGAACGGAGTCCACTGGCCGCCATCCCACCAGCGGACCAAGGCAGTGTCCTGATTGTCCGGATACCAGCCCGCTGGAATGGAAGTCGCAACCACAGGAACCCCTTGCCGACTCCGGAGGCGCCGCCACTTATCGGTACCTCTCTCCTTGAAGAGACGCGCAGAGTTCTCAACGTGAGTACAGACCCAAAGTCACAGCACGATACCGAAACACCTCAACGTAATCAGACCAACGCTTTCCGTCGGCCCGGGGTGTAGGCGGGTCGGGCGGTCCGGGACTCCAAGTAGTGACCTTCGAGATGAGCAAGGGGACGGGCGGCGGCGGGAAGAAGGCCGACGGCGGGGAGGGGCGCGGCGGGAGGGCGGGGCAGCCGCGGGCGAGCGGTGTCAGCGAACCGGGGCGGGATGTCAGCGGGGCGGGGGCTTGGTGTCAGTGGCGTGTCAGCGGGGGCGGGCAGAGTGGGGGTTGACATCGACCGAACGCCAAACGAGGGAGGGCCTATGGTCGCGATGATCGAGGCCGAAGGGCTGGAGAAGCGCTTCGGGCAAACGCAGGCCCTGGACGGGACCGGGTTCAGTGCCGAGCAGGGCACCGTGCTGGCGTTGCTGGGGCCGAACGGCGCGGGCAAGACGACCGCGGTGCGGGTGCTGTCGACGCTGCTGAAGCCGGACGCGGGGGTCGGCCGGATCTGCGGCTACGACGTGGTCAAGGACGCCGTCCAGGTCCGGCAGCTGATCGCGCTCACCGGGCAGTACGCCTCGGTGGACGACGAGCTGACCGGCAGCGAGAACCTGATCATGATCGGCCGGTTGCTGGGGCTCGGCCGAGCGGACGCCCGGGCCAAGGCCAAGGAGCTGCTGGCCCGGTTCGACCTCACCGACGCGGCCCGGCGGGCCACCAAGACCTACTCCGGGGGCATGCGGCGGCGGCTGGACCTGGCCGCCAGCCTGGTCGGCGACCCACGGGTCATCTTCCTGGACGAGCCGACCACCGGGCTGGACCCGCGGGCCCGCAACCAGGTGTGGGACACCATCCGCGGGCTGACCGCGAGTGGGGTCACGGTCCTGCTGACCACCCAGTACCTGGAAGAAGCGGACGAGCTGGCCGACCACATCGCGGTCATCGACCGGGGCCACGTGGTGGCCTCCGGCACGGCCAGCGAGCTCAAGGCCACCACCGGGAAGCAGACCATCGAGGTCCGCCCGGTGGACCGGTTCCAGGCCCCCGAGGTGGCCGAGCTGGTGAAAGCGCTGACCGGGGACACCCCCGAGGTCCGGACCGAGACCGGGCTGGTCACGGCGACCGCGGTGGACCCGGCGGTC